>JANMZR010000146.1:0-10262 GCA_031383555.1 Cytophagaceae bacterium
TACTAACTTACTTACGGGTCGTGCTTTGGCCGATGACGTGATTGATGTTGAATTATTACTAATATTTGGAGGTGCTGATTTTAAGGCTAATCCAGGTCTGACAAGTGATAATGTATCAGCAAATGATAAAACTTTTTTAGGCTCATTCCCTTACCTAGCTTCTCCTTGGTAAAATAAAAAATGTAAATCCTTCTAACTAATGAGGAAGGATTTACATTTTAACAAATTATAAAAATGAAAAAGCTATTTCCTATCTTATTTCTTTTTCCTATTCAAACATGGGCTCATTTTGGATCATTATCAGGCACAATAACTGAAAAAGGAACTAGAAGCAAAATGATTGGGACTACAATTTCCATAGTTGGAACCAATAAATCAACCATCACAAATGAATTAGGACAATATAATTTTAAAAATTTAATTGCCTCGAATTACAAATTAGAAATAAGAAATATTGGCTATAAAACATTGATTTACAATATATTGGTTAAAGATGATGAAACAACTATTGAAAATTTTGAATTAGAAATCTCACAAATAGATCTCAATGAAATTGAAATATTAACTACTAAAAATTATAGCCAACAATTGATTGGTAAAATAGACATAAATTTAAAAACTATAAATAACTCACAAGAGTTTTTGAGAAATGTGCCCGGCCTTTTTATTGGTCAACACGCTGGAGGAGGTAAGGCAGAGCAGATTTTTCTCCGTGGATTTGACATTGACCATGGCACTGATATTCAAATCACTAGCGATGGCATGCCTGTGAATATGGTGTCGCACGCACATGGACAAGGTTATGCCGATATGCATTTTATAATTCCAGAATTGGTAAAAGAAATAAATTTTGCAAAAGGGCCTTATAATGCTGCAAAAGGCAACTTTGCTACGGCTGGCTATGTTGAACTAAATACAAAATCGACTATTGCTAACTCTGAAATAAAATTGGAAACTGGCCAATTTGATACCTATAGAGCTTTAGGAATTTTTAATTTATTAGGCGAAAAATCGAAAGCTAAAAATCAAGCGGCCTATTTGGCAGGAGAATACAACTTTTCAAATGGTTATTTTGAAAATCCGCAAGACTTCAGAAGAACAAATATATTTGGAAAATACCATGGCCATATTGGTAAAAATACAATATTAACTACCACATTATCAAACTTTAACAGCAAATGGTCTGCATCAGGTCAAATACCAAATCGTGCTGTTTCAAATGGTGAAATTGGCTATTTTGGTGCCATTGACCCCAACGAAGGAGGTGAAACGTCAAGGAAAAATATAAATATTGAAACGGCTACCAATACAAGAAATAATAGGCTTATCAAGAATCAAATTTATTATTCAAAATATGATTTTGAATTGTATTCAAATTTTACCTTCTTTTTGAACGACTCAATTAATGGCGATCAAATAAAGCAAAAAGAAAGTAGAAATATAATAGGCTATAATGGTTCTATTAGCGATAATTGGGTAATAAACAAAATAAATATTAGTTCAATTTTGGGGATTTCAATTCGAAATGATGCCACAACCAATTCAGAATTGAGTCGTACTAAAAAGAAAAATATATTAATTGATCCGATAAAACTTGGGGATATAAATGAAACCAATGCGGCAATATTTTTGGATGAAACAATTCAATTTTCTGAAAAGCTAAATGTCAATCTTGGAATTCGATTCGATTATTTTCAGCATAAATATTTTGATAAATTACTTAATACCAACTCTTTAGCAAGTACAAATATAGTTTCACCTAAATTGAATATTAAGTATACATTCAATAATAGAACAGAACTTTATTTAAATACTGGAAAGGGATTTCACTCAAACGACAGTCGTGTGGTAGTTGCACAAAACGGAATAAAAACCCTTCCAGCAGCATATGGCGCCGATTTTGGGCTATTTTTCAAACCTCTTAATCGTTTGATTATTAACCCTGCTATTTGGTATTTGTGGTTGGCACAGGAATTTATTTATGTGGGTGATGAGGGCGTTGTGGAACCTTCTGGTAAAACTCGTCGCTTTGGAATTGACTTTTCGGCTCGCTATCAAATTTCAAATAATATATTTTTCGATTTGGATTATAATACAACAAAACCAAGAGCAATTGGAATTGCCGAGGGTAATAATTATTTGCCATTAGCACCCATAAACACCAGTAGCTTTGGTCTTTCATATCATAATAAAAAAGGTATAAACGGTAGTTTAAGAGGGCGATACATGGGAAATAGGCCCGCCAATGAAGATAATTCAACTATTGCAAAAGGCTATTTTATTAATGATCTTAATTTGAATTATTCCCACAATAAATACAATATCGGGCTTTCAATTCAGAACTTATTTAATGTAAAATGGAAAGAAACCCAATTCTTAACCGAAAGTAAATTAATTAATGAAAAAATGCCAGTGGAAGAAATTCATTTTACGCCAGGCACTCCTTTTTTTGCAAAACTAAGTTTTACATTCTCTTTTTAATATCCTGTAAAAAGGAAAGGTATTGGGGAGAGGTTAACTAATTAATAATTATCTATTTACAAACAGACATTCAAATGAAAAAGGCACTATTTCTTACATATATTATACTCAATTTACTTTTGGGTTTATTCTCTTGTCAACAAAAAAACAAACCTTTGATAAGCTCAAAATATATTGATAGTTTATTGACAATCAACACTTTATCATCACGAGAAAAGTCATTAGATGCAGACATTAGATTTTGGAAAAACAGGTATGACTCAGATAAAACTTCCGAGACTAATACTCAAATATATGCAGGAATGCTTTCGTCCAAATTTCACCTTTATGGAAATATTGCAGACTTAAAATTGGCAGAAAACTTAATTCAGGAAATTTATAAAAATCAAAAAATTAAGGAGTCTGGTTTGGCTCGTAGTTTGGCTAATTATTCTGGGCTTCAGCATCGGTTCAATGAAGCTAGCGACTTGGCTAATAAGGCTTTAGAAATTGGTGACAATAAATACGAAAGCCTACTTTTACAATTTGATTCAGCTTTTGAATTGGGCAAAATTGATCAGGCAAAAATACTTTTATATAAAATAAAGAAAAAGTATGAATACGCTTATTATTTCAGGCTTTCAAAAATGAATCATTATGATGGCGATTTGGAAAAAGCTATTCAGTCAATGGAACAAGCAGCTTCATTAAGTCAAGGAAATATCTATTTAGAACAAGCTGCATTATCAAACTTGGCCGATTTACAATTGCATTCCGGTGATTATGAGCAGGCTACAGTTAATTTCAAAAAAAGTTTAGCAATAGACCACTCTGATTTTCATTCCATAAAAGGGCTGGGAATTATCGCTCAAAATCATGATAAAAACCTCCAATTAACTGAAAAAATATTTAAATATTTGGCGAAAAAAACAGCTTCACCAGATATTTATTTTAACTTAATTCAGCTCGCACAATCGGCAGGAAATAAAGTATTAGAAATAAAATATGCTGAAGTATTTACCCAAAAAGCGAGTGAACTAGTTTTTGGAAATATGTATAATAAATACCTAATTGAGTTGAATGAAGGCGTTTTGGCTAACCCAAAAGCGATGTTAGAAATTGCTGAAAAGGAATTAAAAAATAGGAACACGCCTCAAACAAATAGTTGGTATGCTTGGGCTTTGTATAAAAATAATAAGAAAGCAGAAGCTTTGTCTATTTATCAAAAAAAAGTGGCAGAAAAGCCCCTTGAAGGTCTTGAATTATATTTCATGGGAAAAATGATGGCAGCTGAAAAAAAATCGTATAACGCAAATGCTTATTTTAAGGCCGCTTTTAAAAATAAGTATGAGCTGATGCCAAAAAAAATTGTTGAATTGGAAACGCTAATTTGATAAGGTAATGGGTCATGAAACCAAGGCAAGTGGGCATGAAATTAAGGCAAGGGGGCATGCCCCCTTGTATCAACCACCATTTAAAGAAGCTATCAATTTAATTTAAAAAAAATAATAAATTTTAAAAATATGAAATTCATTTATTATTCGTTTTTCTTTTTGATTTTCCTCTTATTTCCATCGGAAATAATGGCCCATGATGTAGTAAAAGACCTCGAAAATATTGGTAAAACTGAAGCAATAATAACCTATATAAAAATTGGCTTTGAGCATATTCTGCCACTTGGTTTCGACCATATCTTATTCATTATCAGCTTAATACTATTGAGCCCAAATATAAAACAATTACTAATTCAAAGTGCGGCATTTACCATAGGCCATTGTATTACACTTATTTTGGCGAGTTATAATATTTTCAGCATTTCACCTTCAATTGTTGAGCCATTGATAGCCATTACTATAGCCTATGTAGCAGCCGAAAATATATTTTTGAATTTTAAAAATTATCATCAAAATTGGCCTAAAAAGACTCGTTTACTATTAATTTTTAGTTTTGGTTTATTGCATGGTTTAGGCTTTGCCGGAGCTTTATCTGAAATTGGTTTACCACAAAACGCTTTTCTACTTGCATTGTTAATGTTCAATTTAGGGGTAGAGTTAGGTCAAATTACGGTAATAATATTGACTTTATTACTTCTTAATCAAATACAAAAAAGAAGTAATTTGACTTGGTCAAGGTTGGCATTGCCCTTGTCTTCAATTATTATTTGTGTTAGTATTTACTGGATTTTCGAAAGAATTTTACTTTAGCAATCCGACCACGTTTATTTGTCGTATGTTTTTTAAACCCCAAAAAGCAAAATGTTGTTTTCAAGTAATTGAAAGCGTAATTTTGTATGAATGGAATCGCCGCAATTCGGTTTCATGAATGAATGAGCAAAAGAAAAACCAAAATATCGGAGCAAGATTTATTGGAATTGTTGAAAACGAAAACCGAGAAAGGCTTTTCTGTTCTATATGACAATTACTCGGCGGCTTTGTTTGGTGTGATAAATAGAATAGTTCAGTCTGAAGAAATAGCAGCAGATGTAACGCAAGATGCATTTGTAAAAATTTGGAAGAATCTAGAGAATTATGATGCAGCAAAAGGGACAATTTTTACATGGATGATTAATGTAGCTCGGAATACAGCAATTGATAAAATAAGGTCGCAAGAATACTTGCAAACCAGGAAAAACCTGGAAATTGAAAGTTATACAGGTGTAATTGATACAGAAAATAACTCATCGCTAAATATCGATGCAATTGGCTTGAAAAATTTGGTTGATAAATTGAGACCCGAATATAAGCAACTCATTGATTTAGTGTATTATAAGGGTTATACACAATCAGAAATTGCTGAAGAATTTAACATACCATTAGGCACAATAAAAACAAGAATAAAAAGTGCAATTACAAGTTTGCGTAGTTTTATGTCAGAAATAATTATAGTATTTTTAACATTATTTTTAAAGTAAAAAAAGAAATTGGATTTAAAAGCTTATATATCGTCAGGAATACTTGAAAGCTATGCTTTAGGCGCTACCACACCAGAGGAAGCGGTTGAGGTAGAGTCGATGGTTGCTCAGCATCCTGAACTGGCTTTGGAGTTAAAAGAAATTCAAAATTCGTTGGAGGAATATGCACTCATGCATGAGCAAACGCCACCTCAAGATTTAAAACAAAAAACGCAGGAAGCTATCTTTGGAACTCAAATATCCGAGGTTCCTAATTCTAATTTTACAATTTCTAAAAATAAGGAGGTTTTAGATGGGGAATTTAATGTTCGAATATACAATTGGCGAGCCGCTGCCTCTTGGGCACTATTAGCGTTAAGTGTTGGAGCAAACTTCTACTTTTTTAATGAATGGAAAAATACGGAAAGTAAGTTAGTAGTTGCAGAAGCACAAAACACCCAGATGGCTCAAAATGAGACCATTCTAAAGGCCAATTATGAAAATAAAATTGCAATTTTAGACAGTGACGATTTCAAAAAAGTGACTTTAAAAGGCAGCGAAACAGCTCCTAATGCCGCAGCATCCATTTATTTCAATTCAAAAAGTCAGGAAGTTTACTTGACTTCTATAGATTTGCCGGAATTACCTGCTGGCAAGGAATACCAACTTTGGGCAATTATTGACAACAAACCAGTTGATGCTGGCTTAGTAGCTGAAAGGGATTCTTTAGGAAAATTAAAGCTTTCACCCAAGGCAACTGCTTTTGCCATTTCAATGGAAAATAAAGGAGGTAGTACAACCGCATCAGGCCCAAAAGGAGCTGTAATTGTGGTAGGAAGCGTGTAGTAAATAAAGAATAAAATATTAGAAGGTTGCCAGAATTTAGTTTTTGGCAACCTTTTTTTTGCGCATAAATATATGATTTTCAATAAAATACACGTTTCTGAAAATATTTTTAAATAGATAAATCCAATGTCAAGCCTCACTCGTATGTATGTGGAAAATAAATATTCACATTCAAAATTAAATTTAAAAAAAATGAAAAAAGTAGCAATTTTTATCTGTTCATTATTTATTGTAAATACATCGTTTGGCCAAATGGAAAAAACCGTTGAAGTTGGAGGAGCGGCTATGTATCCATCAAAAAACATCATTGAAAATGCCGTAAACTCAAAAGACCATACCACATTGGTAGCCGCTGTAAAAGCAGCAGGATTGGTTGAAACTTTAATGAGCGCAGGGCCTTTCACGGTGTTTGCACCAACAGATGCAGCCTTTAACAAATTGCCAGAAGGAACGGTGGGCACTTTGCTAAAACCAGAAAATAAAGGAACACTAACTTCAATTTTAACTTACCACGTATTATCTGGCAAGTTTAGTGCTAAGGATATTGCGGCTGCAATAAAAAAAGGGAAAGGAACTGCCACATTCACAACTGTGCAAGGTGGTAAATTAATGGCTTCAATGAAAGGTTCGAAACTAATATTGAAAGACGAAAAAGGTGGTACAAGTATGGTTACTATCGGTGACGTAAATCAAAGTAATGGTGTAATTCACGTAATTGATACCGTGGTAATGCCAAAATAAATAATAGTTTTAGGGGTTAGATTGGTTGGAAAGGTTGGCTCATTTTGGGCTAACCTTTTTTTATTTTCTCAAAAATTTATCCCCACAATAGCAAAAGCTATTTTGAGGATAAATTTTTGAGAAAGAAAGCTTTAATGAAGAATTATTTTTTTGTAATAGATTCCTAATACCTAATCTGGATTTAATTAATTGCCAATATTTTATGTTCTTTTCCTAAAAAAATAAACTTTTCTCCTACCTTTTTACCCATTAAAATACATCCAATAGGAGAACTTTGCGACACAGCTAATAAAGTTTTATTCTCAAAATCAATTTTCCCAACACTAACGGAAATAAAAAAATAACCTGCCGAAGTTTCAACCAAGCAACCAAAACCCACTGATATTGAACGAATTGCAAAATTTATTCGGTTTAAAACAGCCATTTCATTTTGGGCATTCGCCATTTGCTTGGCATACATATCTCGGTCAATTTGGCCCATGGCTCTGCTGGTTTCGTATTTATCACCGGCACTACTTTTACCTTCACTATTTGCCGACTCTTGTGCAGCGTCCATTGATGCTTTTGCATTAATAATACGCTCATTAATAATCGATTGAAGTATTTCTACTATTTTCTCTTTCATTCTATTTTTTTAATTTCAAAATAAACCCGTAAAAAAATTAGTCAGTTTAAACATATATTTTCCGAATTTTATAATTTGGTAAGCTTCCTGACAAACCATTATTCACACATTTTAGAATTTTGTATCGAAATTAAAACAAGAAAAAATGAAATTTACCCTTTTTATTATTTACCTAATAGTTTTTAACGTAAATAGTTTTTCGCAAGATATTATAATAAGAAAAAAAGAATTCCTAATTGAAAAAGGCGTCGCCATAGGTGGTTA
This sequence comes from Cytophagaceae bacterium, assembly GCA_031383555.1. Lineage (GTDB taxonomy): Bacteria > Bacteroidota > Bacteroidia > Cytophagales > Spirosomataceae > JANMZR01. The sequence goes on from JANMZR010000146.1 coordinate 7,827, forward strand.
CGATCCAGTAGCCTATTTCTCTAAAACTCCCCAAAAAGGAAAAAAAGAATTGAATTATATTTACGAAGGCATCAAGTATCAATTTGCAAATGAAACGAATAAAGCTGCTTTCATAAAAACTCCTTTAAAATTTGAACCGCAGTATGGCGGTTGGTGTGCTTATGCAATGGGGAATAAAGGTGAAAAAGTAGAGATTGATCCTGAAACTTTTAAAATTTTGAACGGGAAACTCTACCTGTTTTTCCATCCTTTTTATAATAATACACTTACCGATTGGAATAAAGATGAAAAAAATCTAAAAATAAAAGCCGATGCCAATTGGGAGAAGATTATAAAAAATTAAATTAAACTAACTTTCAAAAAAAACAATTAATATGAAAAATTACGAATTCCAAATATCATGGGTGGCACAGATAATTGCAGCAATTATATTGGCCCAAACATTATTTTTTAAGTTTACTGGAGCTGAAGAAAGTGTAGCCTTATTTACAAAATTGGGTGTAGAGCCTTATGGCAGAATTGTTGCTGGAACTATGGAGCTAATAACAGTTATACTTTTATTGACGAAAAAAACGGCCTGGCTTGGAGCTTTGACTGGTTTAGCCACAATGGGTGGTGCAATCATGGCACATTTAACTGTTTTAGGTATTGAGAGTAATGGCGATGAAGGCTTATTATTTTTCTTAGCAGTAATTACTGCAATATGTTGTGCAATAGTAGCATATATTCGCAAAAGTGATTTATTAGTTAAATTTCACCTATTTTTAAATTTTTGAAAGTAATTTCAATTATAGTTTCCAATTTCAAAAAAGATTAGAAAATACAATTAGCCAAATTATCAAATAAATTAATCAATAAACTAAAAAAAATGCTTGAAGATATTAAATATTGGTTTTTGCATGATCATCAATTATTTTCAGTACTAAGTCGAGAAGAAAACCGTGCACTTTGTCTGATTCCAAGCTTCAAAACTGTGAAGAAAAATGAAATTATCTATTTTTCACATGAAAATGAACAAAGGCTGTATACTATAAAAAAAGGTACCTTAAAAATTGTACAAGTTGATGCCGACGGAAAAGAAACTGTAAAAGAGATATTACGTGCAGGTGATTTGTTTGGCCAATATACTTTTGATGAAGAAATGGATCAAAATCAGGATGAATTTGCCACAGCCATAACCGAAAAAGTAGTAATTTGTAGTTTCCGTGTAAATGAATTTGAGGATATTCTCAAGAAAAACCCAAATTTGGCGGTGCGTTATACCAAATTGGTTGGTTTCAAAATAAAAAGGATTACAAATAGTTATTCCAACTTGATGTTTAAGGATGTAAAATCACGTTTTAAGCTTTTCTTAAAAGATTGGGCTATGAAAGAAGGTGAAGGAAAAGAAAAAGATGTGAAAATAAAAAATTATTTAACTCATAGTGACATAGCTGGCCTCATTTGTAGCACCAGACAAACGGTCACAACACTTTTTAATGAATTAAAAGCAGATGGATTAATTGATTACGATAGAACCGAAATTGTAATACATGATGCTAGTAAATTGGGATAGATTTTTTCCGAAATTATGACAGCCTATTTATCAATTGCCAAATTGCTAAACCAATAAATATTGAGCCTATTATTTTATTCAATCGACTGTCTGTAAGGTATTTATAAACTAAGTCTCTTTTTTTATCTGCAACTAAAGTATAAGTAAATACCAAAAGAAATGTGCCGGTACCAGCTCCCAATACAAAGGCAAATTTATCTGTGGCTTCTATAATTTTCAATATTTCACGACTTCGATATTCTAACAAAACAACCAACCAAAATGGAAGCAAAGCAGGGTTGAAAAGGGAAAGCGAAATCCCTTTAAAAAAAGACAAAAACTTATTGTGTACTACTACTTTTTCTTGTTTAATTTCTTCAGTTTTTTGAAAAAATGTATAACCGCCAACCACTAATAATAAAACGATTATTGCCCAATGAATCCAGTATTCAACCATCGGATATTTATCGAAAATCAAAACTCCCTGCATTGCAAGCAAAGCATAAATACTTTCACAAAAAACGCCTCCTGTAGCCACCCAAAGGGCAATCTTAATTGATTTTTGGAGAGTTGTTTGTACAACAAATACCGATAACGGACCGGGTGGAATTGTTGCAATATAACTAATAATTACTGTCGTAAAGTAAATGATTATTGCTTTCAAAAGTAGGTTTTTTATAAGCAATATACGAAGAAATTTTACTTTCGGTTCTGTGAATTTATCTTCAAAAATTTTTCTCTAAATCTAAACTTTGATATTTAGGATTTGGATTTTATTATTTTTTTATTTTTGAAATGGTGTTACCAGTTAATTTTGTCGGTTTATCCATATCCTTAATTGCAAAGTCAATAGCTTCTTGTAATAAAGCTTTTACTTTAGGGTTTCTATAATCGCTCGGCTT
>JANMZR010000154.1:0-3139 GCA_031383555.1 Cytophagaceae bacterium
TCAGAACTATTGCAACCAACCGTGAAAAAATGATAATAATATTTACTTCGATAGTTCATGCGTACGATCCAAGTGCCTGAATTGCCTGCGGGCAACAGAATCACTTTGTTGAAATATCCACCTGCCCCAGTGGACCCAACAGTATGTGTCCAAACTTCTTGTAGGGTTCCATTTGGAGAAAATAAATTACCTGTTACTACATCGTTATCTTGCTTATCTTGAAGATAGGTGCCAATCACACAAACTTCACCAGAGCTAAAATTGTTTTTACCGTACATTTCTTCTTTTATATGACCCAAGTGCTCATTACCCCAACAATCACCTACAACTGGTATTGTGCTGTGCGTCATCACTTTATTTATTTGTGGCTCCCAATAGTTGCGCTGGTTTTCCCACCAGGTGGTATTATTTAAGGCGTTGCAATTTCCAGTGAAAGGGTCAATAAGAGCATCATTAATATCATAAATAGAAAAATGCAAATGAGGGCCTGTGGACCTACCAGAACTAGCAACAATTCCTAAATAATCCCCTTTTTTTACACGAACAGGATTTGATATGGTGCTTTCTGGAAGGCTGGTGAGTGAGCCATTTTTCATATGCAGATAACTAGATACGGTACCATCATCATGCAAAATTCTTACTAAATTGGGGCTGACACCGCTGCTCCAAGCACAGTTTTTATCATAGTTGCCAGAGTTTTTTTCCATTAATTCTCCATCTGCAGCGGCTACAACTATGGTGGCGTTTACATCATACATATGCCAAGCGAAAGGCCAATTACCAATATCTTCAGCATCGTGTTGGTCATACGTACGTTTGCCACAGTTCCAGTCATCCATCCACTGTGGGGGTTCAAAAGCGTCGCCATCTCCAGAGGGGTCGGCGCTTCTATTTTGGTCTACAAAGTTGGTAATTATAGAGGTGTTATAAGTGAAATCATAGTCGGCAGTGGCTTGCAGTGGCCATCCGAATAGTATTTGCTGTGGTGCAGCTACTCTCAATTGAGCTTTTGAAATATTTCTACCCTTCAAAAAAGCATCTCTTTTGTTAATCAAATCTTGCTTAAATGCGGTTATTTCATCTGGAGTCATGCATTGCACATTATTACGTTTGCCTTGATTAAGCAGCTGTGAATAAGAATGAAAAGAAATAAATATTGCGAAAATTGCTATTATATTTTTCATGATTTTCGTTTTTTTTTATTTGAAATTATTTATTGCTTATTGATTTTTACCTTCTTTCATACCATCAATTTCCTTTTTCAAATCAATTATATATAGTGTCAGCTCCTCAATTTTTTCCATCATCCTTCTTTGCATTTCGCCCACTTCAAGGCCTTCTTTATCAATCACTTGCGCCGAAGGAATATTGGGTAAATGGTTGTTGAGTTTGATAAAATTTTCCACCTCTTGCAATGGTTTAAGTTTGTAATTTTTAGCAAATACGTAGTCGGGCCAGCCAGCAGATTGTAGTTTCACTTTCAATTCTTCGCAAATAATACGTCCACCCACGCCCAATTTATAGGTACTTGGGGTAGCAATGGAAGTGCCTATAGTTACTTGACTGGTGACCATATTTATCCTACTATTTGCATTGGAGGTACCAATATTCATATTGTCGTCAATCATCCAAACATACCCACGTTGGTCGCCAGCTTCAAAGAAATTGATTGCGGGGTCGTTGCCTTCCACATGGATTGCTTCAAATCCTTCATTTACGGTAAGTTTTCCATTTAAAGTTGTGGTGCCAGACACCGACGCATTTCCTGCAATACTAGTATTTCCTGCGGGGCTGATAGTCATTCTGTCACCTCCATTTACTCTAAATATCAGATTGCCAAGGTCGTTTGTAGAATAAGTACCGATACGTACATTATCGCCACTTAGCTGCATAAATCCTTTGTCAATGCTATTGGCTTGCAACCTAAATGTACCGTTGGTGTTGTTTTGAGTAATGTTTCCATCATAAACCTCCAATTTATCAATAGGCGATATAGTGCCTATTCCAACGTTACCACCATTTTGAAAGGTGATGCGTTCTTGCCCTTGGTGTAAAAACAAAAGCCTATTTGTACCACTTGAGTACTGCATTGTCCAGTTTACTACGTCTACGGTATTTGATAATTTCAAAAATCCATCTTCAATATTAATATCCCCTTCAATTTTGTTATTGCCTACTACATGAAATTTTTCATCTGGTGTAAGTGTACCAACACCAACATTTCCTTCAGGTAAAATAACCAATCTTGGTGTAAATTTGGTTTCTAAAGTTAATTTACCAGTAGTATTGCCAGTTACAGTTCCAATTTCAAAATCATCATTTGTACCTTGTAAATTTATTCTTCCCTTTGTTATATTATCTTCTTTAAATAAAATGCCCTGATTGGAATTATTTACAAAAATGTTGCCATCCACTTGGGTATAACCAACTACATGCAGTTTTTCGGAGGGTGTAGCCGTACCTATTCCCACATTTCCTGTAACTCCAGAATATTGATTTACCCCAGAAACCGTCCAGCTGGAAGCACCTGCAACTATTTCATCAGAGGTTGCAATTCGTTTCCAGCCTGAGGCTAGGTTTACATATAAGCCGGCTGTTGAAATTGGAATAGAAATGCCATTATTGGTTTGAAAAACCATTAAGCCAATTGCAGGCGAAACGATAGCTCCACGTTGCGTATTAAGCATTCGTGGGGCTAAAAAACCTTTTGTAGTGCCATTCACATCTAATACAGCAGAAGGGTCGGGGGTGGTATTTGCTCCAATGCCAATTGATTGAGATTGAGCAAATTGAATACAAAAAATAGTTGATAGTAGTAGAATGAGTTTTTTCATGAGTGTATTTGATTTGTTCGCAGAACCCTGCGGGGTTTTATGTAAAAATTAAATCGGTTCTAATTTTTTGTTAAAATTATGGCTCAAAATTGCTAGAAATTTTGGTGCTTGGCAATAGCGAATTAGGGTGAGATTTTGGAGTTTTTTTTGCAAATAGCAATAGAGAGGCTCGCTTTTATTTCGATTAAAAGAGCTATTTTAAATAAAAAAAGTAAAGATCAATTCTAAATAATATAATCAATATAAATCCGCTATTTTAAGCGTAATAGTGGTTCCAAATCCTATTTCTGAATCAATCTGAATGA
>JANMZR010000210.1:0-12112 GCA_031383555.1 Cytophagaceae bacterium
AAAAAGTTATTTATTTTTTTATTTTTATTTTAGGGATCCAATTTCAATACATTTTCCTCCCAAGCTACATTAGCCTTTTTTAGTGAGTTTTCGAGGTTTAAATATTTATTATTCAAGTCTTTAAACGTATTTTGATCTGCAAATATTTGAGGGTCAGCCAATTTGTTTTCCAATTCAGTTTTCTGATTTTCCAATTTTTCTATTTCAACCTCAAGGCCATTGATCACATTTTCCAACTTTTTTATTTCTAGTTGGTTCTGAAATGTTGGTTTTGTTTTTACATCCTCCTTTTTTACTTGAATCTCCTTTTTAGGAACTGAATTCAAAGCTTTTAATGAACCCTTTGCATTATCATTTTTACTTGCTTCTCCCCTATTATCCATCCAAGTTTCATATTCATCAAAAGTACCTGGGTACACCTTTATTTCTTCGTCTTCAATATACCATATTTTATTGGCAATTTCCGAAACAAAATACCTATCATGTGACACTACTACATAAGTACCCTCATATTGCTGCAAAGCTTGTATCAAAATATTTACAGAAAGCATGTCCAAATGGTTGGTCGGCTCATCTAGCAATAAAAAATTGGCTTCAGATATTAAAACTTTTGCCAAAGCAACTCTAGATTTTTCACCTCCAGAAAGCACCTTTATTTTCTTAAAAGCTTCTTCTCCTGAAAACAAAAAACAACCTAATATACTTCTCAATTCCATCTCTGTTTTGGCAGTACCAGTATGTTTCAATTCATCTAAGATACTTGCTTCTACATCCAGCGACTCCAATTGATGCTGGGCATAAAATGTATCTTTTACATTGTGACCTAGTTTTCGGTCTCCTTCAATGTTTTCTGAGCCATCAATTATTCGCAATAATGTCGATTTACCCTTTCCATTGGCACCAATCAAGGCAATTTTATCACCTCGCTCAATCACTCCGTTAGTGTTTGATAAAATTACTTTTGGGCCATATGCTTTACTTACATCTTCTAAAGTGAGTATAAATTTGCCAGGTTGTTGGCTAAAATTAAACTTAAAATTCACTTTTGCAGCATCGTCCAACACATCATCAATAATATCAATTTTATCCAAAGCTTTAACTCTACTTTGAACTTGTCGGGCTTTGGATGCTTTAGCTTTAAATCTCGCAATAAACTGCTCTGTTTGCTTAATGGCCTGTTGTTGGTTTTCAAAAGCACCTTTCTGAATTTCGTTACGCATAGCTTTCTCTTCCATATAGAAAGTGTAATTTCCAGCGTACACATTCAACTTGCCATTGCTTACCTCCACTATTTTATTTACAGTGCGATCCAAAAAATACCTATCGTGAGAAACCACAATAATTGAACCTTCATAAGAGGTAATATAGTTTTCAACCCACTTAATTGAAGGCAGGTCCAAGTGGTTGGTAGGCTCATCGAGCATTAGCAATGAAGGCTTCTGAAGTAACAATTTGGCAAGCATTACTCGCATGCGCCAACCTCCTGAAAACAAACGCAATGGTTTATCCAAATCAGCAGTTGGGAAACCCAAACCTTCTAATATCTCTTCAGCTTTTGATTGAATTGTATAGCCATCAAGGGCTTCATATTCTTCTTGTAGGCGGGCCAATTTATCAATTAAATTATCCTCATAATTAGTCTCCATTTGGTGAAGAACATCCTCAATTTGCTTTTCAACTTGCAAAGCACGGTCAAAAGCCTGCATGGCTACCAGCCTAATCGAGTCGTCAGACTGATAGGAAAGTAAATCCTGATTCAAAAAACCAATACTACAATCACCAGCTTTTGAAATAGTCCCTGAATCGGGGCTGTATTCACCATCAATCATCCTCAATAATGTTGACTTACCCGTACCATTGGCACCAATCAACCCAATTTTGTCTTTAGGTTTTATATGTAAATTAGCCTCATCGTAAAGCGCTCTGCTTCCAAAATAAAATGATAAATTGTTAATAGAAATCATATCGCAAAATTACAACCGATTGACTTGGATTCATAAATAATTAATTAAATAAGAGTTAAAATATGTTTTTAAACAACCATAATCGTATCATGACGTCTCATATTTATAGTATTTATTAGGTTAATTCTATCCATTTTGATAAGATTTGGCAACCAATTGGAAAAAAAATACGTCATTTGAAATAATAAAGTTGGTATAATTTTAATTTTAAAATAGTTTTCTAGTATTTTTAGAGAACCGTTTCTAGAATCAGAATTGGATTTTTTATTTTAAGGAATTCAATCATTTAAATTCAATTAGTTATAGCAAGGGAAAATATCAGATTCAGTTTCTACACAAATATTTATGGAAAAAGCAAATTCGGTTTGGCGAAAAAAAATTAATTTATCATTTATATTAACTTGTCTATTATTAGCATTCTACGGCAATATTTCAATTGCCAATAATTTATTAATTGACCAAACTATTACTGGAACAATTTCTGAAATAGACAATAATGGAAATAAAGTGGCGATACCTGGGGTTTCCATTAAAGAAAAAAATACAAATAATGGTACAACAACCAATGCAACCGGCCAATTTACTTTAAAAGTTAATGAGGGGGCGATTTTAGTGATTTCGTCAATTGGCTTCTCAAAGCAAGAAATTCAAGTTAAAAACCAAACTAAATTTGATATTATTTTAGAGTCGACAGCCAAATCTCTTGATGAGGTTGTTGTAACGGGTTATCAAAAAATTGATAGAGCCAACTTTACTGGTGCTGCTGTAAAGTTGAAAAGTGATGATGTGAAGTTAGCAGGAACCATCGATGTGGGACGAATGCTCGAAGGTCGTGCATCAGGAGTTTCTGTACAAAACGTATCGGGCACATTCGGCACAGCTCCAAAAATAAGAATAAGAGGGGCTACTTCTATCACAGGTGAAAATAAGCCACTTTGGGTAATTGATGGCGTAGTTTTGGAAGATGTAGTAAATATTTCCAATGATGACCTCGCCTCTGGTAATGCCAATACTTTATTAGGTTCGGCTGTTGCTGGCATCAATTCAGATGATATTGAGAGCTTTCAAATTCTCAAAGATGCCTCAGCAACAGCACTTTACGGAGCCAGAGCTATGAATGGAGTTATTGTAGTGACTACTAAAAGAGGTCGTGTTCAACCCACTACTATTAGCTATTCAAATAATTTAGCAGTTACCTTAAAGCCGTCTTACAATCGTTATAATATCATGAATTCCAATGAACAGATGGGGGTATATTCTGAATTAGAAGCTAAAGGATGGTTAAACTATAGTGACGTTTCAAGAAGATCAAATTCAGGAATATACGGTAAAATGTATGACCTTATTAGTACTTATGACCCTGCCACTCAAAAATTTGGGCTTGAAAATACCGTAGAAGGACGTAATAAATTTCTGCAAAGATATGTAACTGAAAATACTGACTGGTTTGATTTACTTTTCAGAAATTCTTTGGCTCAAGAGCATTCGTTAAGTATAAGTTCGGGCACAGAATCGGCTCAATATTACTTCTCAACCTCAATTTATGATGATAGCGGTTGGTCCATTGCCGATAAGGTTCGTCGCTACACTACCACAATGCGGGCCAATTATAAGCTCAATGAAAAACTTTCACTTGGCTTCACTACTGTTGGTTCCATACGTAATCAACGAGCACCTGGCTCACAGGACCGAGTTAACAATGCTTTTCAGGGTAAGTATGATCGTGATTTTGATGTAAATCCATTCAGTTTTGCACTCAACACAAGTAGAGCATTAACGGCCTATGACGAGAATGGGAATTTAGAATATTTTAAAAGAGATTTTGCCCCTTTTAATATTATAAAAGAATCGGCAACAAATGTTTTAGAGTTGGGGCAGCTTGATTTAAAATTCCAAGTTGAAACTCAATATCGTTTCAATAAAAACCTTACTTATGATATATTGGGCACTTTACGCTATGTAAATTCTTCGAGAGAAAATAAGATTTATGAAAATTCCAACCAAGCCAATGCCTATAGAGCAGCTGAAAATGCGGTTGTGAAACAAGCTAATAAATACTTATATCGTGATCCCGATGACCCTGAGGCTGAGCCAGTTGTGGTACTACCACAAGGAGGTATTTATAAGTCAAGTGAGGATAAACTGGTAAATTATTATGCTCGTCACCAAATGAATTGGGGGAAAACTTTCGCCGAAAAACACGCTGTAAATATATTGGTCGGGCAAGAAATTAAGTTCGCCAACCGTCAAGAGACCTTTTTGAATGGTTATGGCTATCAGTTTGACAAAGGCGGCGTGCCTTTTACTGATTACCGTATAGTAAAGCAAGGCCTCGATTACAATTTTAATTATTATGGTTTAAATCAAATAAGAGATCGATTTGTAGCGTTTTTTACCAACGCTTCTTATTCTTATGATAACAAATATACCATCAATCTAACTTCAAGAGTTGATGGATCCAACCAGTTAGGAAGGGCCATATCAGCTCGTTGGCTACCTACTTGGAATGTAAGTGGTTCATGGAACGCCAAACAAGAAAGTTTCTTTGAAGATATTGATTTCATAAGCAGGCTTTCATTTAGAGGTACTTATGGCCTAACTGCAAGTATTGGGAATGCAAGAAACTCAACAGCTATTTTCAAAAATGAATTGACTACTAGGCCTTTTTTATCTGAAAAAGAGTCAAGAATAATTATTGAAAATTTGGAAAATAGTGAGCTTACTTGGGAAAAACAATACGAAACAAATGTAGGTTTTGACCTAGGTATGTTAAATAATAAAGTAAGCCTAATAGTAGATGCCTATCAAAGGAAAGGTTTTGATTTAATTGGTTTATTAAAAACATCTGGTGTAGGTGGTGAGCTTTTCAAATTTGCTAATTATGCCGATATGGAGTCAAAAGGAATTGATATTGGGCTCAACGTTACAGTACTTAATGTAGGCAAATTCCAATGGAATACAAATATTAATTACGGTTACAACAACAATAAAATAACTACCTTGAAAAGCCTACCTTTGATATTTGACTTGGTAAAACAAGAAGGTGGTGCACAAGTGGGTTACCCAGTAAGGGGAATTTTCACACTTAATTTTCAAGGGCTTAACGAAAATGGCATACCCACATTTATCAATGAAGAAGGTGAAAAAAGCACAATTGTCGACATTCAAAGCCAAGAAACAAAATTCTTAAAATATGAGGGTGCTCATGACCCAACTATGTTTGGAGGCTGGTCCAATACTTTCAAATACAAGAATTGGGATTTGAATGTATTTATATCTGGACAAGGGGGCAATAAAATAAAATTAGACCCTAAATTTAATGAGTCCTATACAGACCTCGTTGCCTCGCCTAAAGAGTTTAGTAATAGATGGGCACTTCCTGGTGATGAGAAAATAACAAATATACCCTCAATTATGGATAGGCGTGTTGCATCACTATTGGAGGGCGGAGAATTCCCCATGACACACTATAATTTATCGTCAGCCAGGGTAGCAAGTGGAGATTTTGCAAGGCTAAAAAACGTATCTCTAGGTTTCAATTTCCCAGCTAATATTTTAAAAAATTGGGGCCTGAAAGGCCTTTCTGCAAAACTATCAGCCACTAATTTATTGCTCTTGTATTCTGATAAAAAATTATTGGGGCAGGATCCTGAATTTTTCGGTTCAGGAGGCGTAGCATTGCCCGTACCGCAACAGGTTTCATTTTCATTAAAAGCTAGTTTATAAAAGAAAAAAATCAATCAATGAAAATATTTAATTTAAATCTCAATAAAATTAAGCATTCAGAAGATAGCACATCTCCTCGGAGGAGGGTTAGGTATAAGGTTTTTAAAATTAAAACTTTACTATTTCTAACAATTACATTAATTTTCACTTCTTGTGAAAAATATCTAGATACAATTCCCGACAATAGGACCGAGATAGATACTGCTGAAAAAATATCAGAGCTATTAGTATCTGCTTATCCTGATGCTAATTATCAAGCATTTTGCGAATTGATGAGCGATAATGTTAATGATAATTATAGTAACGCAACCGTAAGTCCCATCTACAGTAGGCCCTACTTTTGGCAGGATGTTTTACAGATTGATGCCGATGCCTCACAATACTATTGGGCCAGCTGCTATAAAGCGATTGCTGCAGCCAACCAAGCTTTAGCTGCAATAAATAAGTTGGGTAATACTGCTAATCTCATGCCTCAAAAAGGTGAAGCATTAATTGCCAGAGCCTATTCCCATTTTATGTTAGTAAGTTTATTTTCTAAGTTTTATGATGCAGCTACAGCCTCAACCGACTTAGGTATTCCTTATGTTACAGAACCTGAAAATGTTGTTTTGAAAAAATACGATAGAAAAACAGTTGCCTTCGTATATGAAATGATTGAAAAAGATTTGGTTGAAGGCCTTGGTTTAATAAACGACCAATCCTATGTTGTTTCAGCTTTCCATTTTAATAAAAATGCTGCAAATGCTTTTGCTTCAAGGTTTTATCTTTACAAAAAAAATTATGATAAAGTAATAGAGCATGCCAACAAAGTGGCAGTTGAAGGAAGTTTCAAATCCTTAATGCGAAATTGGAATACCGATTATTCTACAAAAAGTTTTACAATTATAAGTTCTATTTATGGCCAAGCTACCGAAAAAGCCAATTTACTTTTAGCAGAAACTGGCTCCTATTGGGGCAGAAACTGGGCGGGCCAACGCTATGGACTATCGGCCAACACAGGTAGAGAATTATATTTTGGTGATCAACCCGGAGGAGGCACTTTATCCTATTCTTTATTTGGAAATGAAAGAGGGGTATTCTTGCCTAAATTCAACGAACTTTTCGTAAGGGTTAATCCTAGTGCCAATATTGGAAACGGATACATTATGGTTTCCCTATTTACTACTGAAGAAGTATTGTTCAATAGGGCCGAGGCATATTTAAATAAAGGCAACATAAATGGCTTTTTAGGAGATATTAATACCTTTCTAAGTTTAAGGATAAAGGATTACAAAGCCAATACGAATGACTTAACAATAGCAAAAAACAATGCCTTTTATGGGACAAGCAATACAAATGGAGCATTATTTGAAACTTTATTTTATTATCGAAGAGTTGAATTCATGCATGAAGGCCTTCGTTGGTTTGACTTACTCCGCTTTAAAGTACCCATTGTACATAACAATATAAATGGAGGAAGTCAAACGCTTTCAGCCACAGACCCACGTCGGGTATTACAATTACCTCAAGAAGCCTCACTTTCGGGCTTACCATTAAATCCAAGATAATCATATAATGCTCTTTTTTAAGTATTATATGAAAACATTTAAAAATAAATTATAATGAAATGAACATGATTTGGACAACAAAAACCGCTGATAAAGAGAAGTTTAAGCCAAATCATGGAATTCCATGTAACAATTAAAATCAATTATCTATACATGAAAGCAAAAAATAATATATTAAAATTCAATCTATTTGCAATGAGCCTAATCATATTCTTGGCAAGCTGCAAGCCTGAAGTGGAAGACCTATCAGCGAAAATAGATGGATTGGGTGGTACAGTGCTTACAAAATCAACCACTGACAATTGGCTCAACGACAATTTCACAAAACCATTTAACATTGAGGTAAAATACAGATGGGACCCATTTGAATTACCCCTTGAAAAAACCTTGGTTCCACCATTTGTCGATAAAGTAAGGCCTACCATGGAAGCAGTAAAGGCTATTTGGATTGATCCTTATATAAAAGAAGCGGGTGCCGATTTTATAAAAAAATATTGTCCTAAACAATATATTTTAGTAGGCTCGGCCAATTGGAACAATGATGGCACCATAACTTTAGGCACCGCTGAAGGTGGCAGAAAAGTTATTCTTTATCAAATAAATGATTTTGACAAGAAAAATGTGGCCGCAGTAAAACAGATGCTACATACAATTCACCATGAATTTGGGCATATTTTAAATCAAAATATACTCTATTCGGTTGCGTTCAAGCAAATTACGCCGGGAAGTTATACCTCCAACTGGTATAATATTTCTGAGGAAGAAGCTTTAAATCTCGGTTTTGTAACTTCTTATGCCATGAGTAGCGCCGACGAAGATTTTGTTGAAATGCTAGCGACCATGTTAGTTGAAGGTAAAACGGCTTATGATAAAAGAGTTGCCACTGCAAGCCCAACTGCTCAAGCAGCCATAAAACTAAAAGAACAAATTGTGGTTGATTATATGAACAAAGCTTATAATATAAATTTCAGAAGCTTAGAAAAAACAACCCAAGAGGCCATAGCAAACATTACAAAATAAGAAATTAAAATTCTGACTAAATTACAGTCAGTGCTTATTTTTAAGAAATAATACATAAATGAAAAATAAAATAATATTATTTATAATTCTCTCTTCAGCTTTTTCTTGTAATAAAAGCAAAGTTGAGCCCTTGTTTGATCAATCGACGAGTGTACGTACTTCCAAAGCAATAAATGATTACAAAACTCAGCTTTCAAAACCTCAATTTGGCTGGAAAGGGGCTTATTACCCAAATGGAGCCGCAGATGGTGGCTATAGCTTTTATTTAAAATTCGATATTTATGGAAATTTAACCATGTATTCTGATGTTGCTGGCTTATCAGCAGATCAAGCATTTGAAACTACCTATCAAATGAAAGCCTTCCAAAAGCCAACTTTAATTTTTGATTCCTATTCTTACTTGCATGAATTGGTAAATCCAGACTATAACGGTGGCACTGGTCAATTTGCAGATTTAGAATTAACAATTACAGAAGCGACTGATCAAAAAATAACTTTAAAAGGCATTGCAAATAATACAGAATTAATATTAACAACTTTGAGTAATGCCGATTTTGAAAGCGTAAAAAAGGGAGGCTTAAAAGATATTCTCAAAAATACAATTGATATTATAAGTTCCGATAAGTACTCAGTGATAAATTTTGCAAGTGGTGAAAAAGCTGATGTTTTTATTGATTTAAATACCAAAAAAATAACAATTTATTTTATAACTAATAATAAGGTTACTACAAAAGAAGCTGCATTTATTACAACACCTACTGGTTTACAATTACGTACTCCTATAAGTATTTTCGGGACAAGTATTCAGGAATTACTTTGGGATAATTTGCTTAAAACCTATTATTTTCAAACTGGAAATAACAAAAATATCTTAGCTCAAAGTATAAGACCTGCCTTACCGTTTTATTCTGCTTTGAGTACCTATTTCTCAGCAATTGTACTAGATCCAGAAATTCCCACTCAAAGTGCAAGCTTTAAGAAATTATATAACGATATTAGAGCTAAAACCATCGCTTTATCTACCTCAGCACCAGTAAGAGTAATCAATGAAATATACTTCTTCTATATTGCAGATGATGGCGTTTTTGCTCTAGTTTTTGACTATTCAAGAACTTATCCTGATCGAGTTGACACTTTTGGTGGAGTCTTATTTTATGAACCTACTATTGACCAAAATGGAAATGTTAAATTTAACAGACTTCAACAAACGGCCACCTTAGTGGATGGTGAATTGTTTAGTGGCATTAGTGAAATAGTAAACCAAGGTGTGAAGCAATTTACAGATATCTTAGAAAAAGATACCTTCAACTGGGATTTTGATACTGTAGAAGCTAGCACAGCTACTTTAAAGAGTATTCAAAATCCATCGGTTATAATTAAAGGGAAATTGTTTAAATAATGTTTTTATAAGAAGAAAAAGATGGGCATTATTATTTTAAAAAAGTTCTTTTTCCCATTTTTTATACTATTTCTTACAAATATTAGCTTTTCAAATACAGCTGACAGTATAATTACATCAAAAAGAGTAATTAAAAAATTAAAAATAAATAAACATAAACTGACTATAATTTATTTTTTAGAACCTTCTTGCCCTATTAGTCAGAAATATCAAACAATTATTAAATCAATAAATAAAGAAAACAATAATTCAGAAGTGAATTCTATTTTTATATTTCCAAATAATTTTTCTTCAAAAAATGAAACTGAAAAATTTGCTCTTGAAATTGATTCCAATTCAAGAATAATTTTTGATAACAAAAAATATTATACTAGTCAAATTGGTGGCTCGATTACTCCAGAAGTATTTTTAATTACAAATTTGGGTGAAATAATTTATAATGGTGCTATTGATGATTGGTATTACGCATTAGGCAAAAATCGAAATTTAACTTCAAATTTTTATTTAAAAAATGCTATCTATAATTATTTAAATAAGCTACCTATTATTCCCAAAAAAACAGAAGCTATAGGTTGTGTTATTGAAATTTAAACTGATTAAATGAATTTCTCTACCATTAAAAAATCGATTTCCATATTATTGTTTGGCACTTCTTTAAGTGTTTTTGGCCAAAAAGTAAACTTCAACGAACATATTGCTCCAATAATTCATCAAAATTGTAGCCCATGTCATCGAGAAGGAGAAGCAGGCCCTTTCCAATTAATAACTTACAATGAAGTAAAATCACGAGCAAAATTCATACAAAAAGTTACCGAAATGAAATATATGCCTCCATGGAAGGCTGAACACGGCTTTGGTGAATTTCAAAATGAACGTGGCTTAAACGACAAACAAATAAATTTGATTAAGGACTGGGTTGTGTCGGGCATGAAAGAAGGTCCCAAAAACAAAAAAACCATGCCTTCATTTAGTAACCAATCCCAAATTGGAGTGGCAGATTTGAGCTTAAAAATTAGCGAGCTTTACCAAATTCCCCAAAACAATAAAGAAGAATTTATCATGTTTTCACTACCGACAAACTTGGTTGAAAACAAGAAAGTAAAGGCCATTGAATTTAGACCTGGCAACAAAAAGTTAGTTCACCATGCCCGAATATCTATTGACTCTACCCAAATAATGAGAGTGACCAACGGTAAATCAATAGACGACCCGAGTATTGGAGCATTTTCGAGCGTAATGATGAAAGAAGATTATTGGTATGGTTGGGTACCAGGCACAAACCCAATAATTTACCCCAAAGGAACAGCAAAAATATTAAATAAAAATTCCGATCTATTGTTCAATATTCATTATGCACCTAATACTAAACTTGAAACTGACCAGTCATCAATAAATATATTTTATGAAAAGGATTCGATTCAACATAAAATAAAAACAGCTATAATAGCAGAAAATTATATTCAGAATAAGCCTTTTTACATAAAACCTGATACTATAATTACTTTTTTTTCTAGAACAGAACCACTACCCTATCCTATTAATATTGTTTCTGTACAGCCTCATATGCACCAAATTGGCAAAAAACTGAGGGCCTATATTATCACTCCAGATGGCGACTTGATTCCATTAATAAAAATAAACGATTGGGATTTTAACTTTCAACAAACCTATCAATTTAAGGAGGTTTTAGAGGTGCCAATAGGTTCAGTAATCTATTTTGAAGGTACTTTTGATAATACAGCTGCTAACCCTTTAAATCCAAATCGTCCTTCAAAACCTATAAGCTATGGATGGAAAACCACTGAAGAAATGTTGGATTTGATTATTCAGTATTATTGAGTTCTTTAAATAATCTAATAGATATAAATATATCGAATTGAATTATAAAAAAAATTATACAAATTCATTAAATCTATTAAATTTGCCACTAAAAAAAATCGCATTTAATAAAAAGGCGATTTTTTAAATATTAAAAAGAAAAAAATATTGCAACTCAAACTACTATCAAATAGGGCATGAACCACCAACAATAATATTTGTAGAATATGGAAAAACTTTATTCAAGCAAATTTCAGAACCAGCCTCTGCTCCTCCAGTAAAATAATTTCCATTGCAATCAGTATAAAAAAATAGAGCATTATTACTAATAACTGCTCCACGACAGATAACTATTTTTGAAGTAATTTTTGATTTTGAATCGGTAGCGCTCAATACTTTTACATTAAAATTTGGGTAACTAAACATAAAGTTTAATGGAAATAATAATAATGAGATAAAAAAGGTTTTTTTCATAATATTCTATATTTAAATTTATAAAAATAATATTTAACAAATATAACATCATAATTGGTATAATTTAAATAATTTGTTAGTTTTATTACATTTAATATAGAATATTATGAAAAAAACCTTTTTTATCTCATTATTATTATTTCCATTAAACTTTATGTTTAGTT
>JANMZR010000225.1:0-2186 GCA_031383555.1 Cytophagaceae bacterium
GGCATCCATTCTGCCACTAAAAAGTGAGTGGTTTGTTTTATCTATCGTTACATCTATTAGCATTTCCATCGTAATGTCAAAATCTATCTGAAAAAGATCTTTTGATGGTGCGGTGATGGTAATTTTTCTAATATCTTTTACTGGAGAATTGGCATTTGGTCGTCGCCAAATACATTCATTTTCAATCACGACTTTATCTAGGCCAGATTCAATAATATCGGCTCTTAACGATATTATTTGCCCTCTTTCGAGTCCTTCTTGCCAATAATTGCCTTCATTAACCCTATCACAGCCAAAAAATAACGAACTATGGTGCGGATAATTGCCGTTTCGCATAGAAGTTACGGTCGCATTGGAAGGGCCATTGACCGGGAAAAAGAAGGGGTATTTCTCATCTTCAGAAAAAATATAACTGGTAAAAAGATTATTATTGATGCTAATATCAATTTTTGAATTGAATTTTTGAGCTACAATTTTGGATTGTGCAAAAGAATATATATAATTCGAAAAAACCAAAAATAGGGCTAATTTTGCTCTCATAATGAAGGTTTTGCTATTTCTAAGGCTTTTGTTGTGATATAATATTTTAACAGCATATTTGGCACTTCCCAATTCGGCAATTTGTTGGCATCTTTGTATTTCAAGAAACGCTCCATCACTTCACCAAAATGGGCTTCGTGCCCAGTTCGATAAACAGCTGGTATTTCCACCAAATATTCATCACCAGATTTTTTAAGAGAGATTCCTTCAAACTTAGTTTTTAATACATCAAATGCTCTATTTAGTTCATTCTCAGTCAAATTTAATGGTTTTATATAAAGTTGAGGAACATATTTCTCGTCTTTTCCTTGCCTGATTTCCAAATTGGCTTTTGAGCCACGCATGATTGAATAGTGTGTGTCGCCACCTTCTGGCGTGCTGTAATTCCACAAAACTTTTACTTTGGCATTTACTCCTCGCAAGCGATAATGGATTTCGCCGTTGGCAAAAATCGCCAATGTTGTGTCTTTTTTGATTGATTTTTTTAAGAATTCTGGAAAGCTTTTCAACCCCGTGATAGTAGAAAACTGACTAATATTCATATTTGTTGCCCAGTGTTTGGCGGCACTTATTTGCACATCTTTTATGCCCAAAGTCTTTCCAGGAAAAGCCGCCCATTGCACTAAATCAACTAAGTGGCTCGTTACATCAACAATCCCTTCGCCCTGTTGAGCCACATCCATGAACCACGACGGTCGTTTAAGTGGATTTCCAGAAACGTATTTAAAGAAATGATGAACGCTTTCTTTAATAATTGCAGGATTTTCGGGTGTTCCGTTTTCTAATTTACCAAAAATGCTTACAATTTGCGATAATTCCTTCTGCAAAACAGTCGTAATCTCAGAGCGTTCGGTCATGATATCGTAAAGCAAAACATTATTTTTTTTAGCAGCAACGAAGGATTTTTTCAATAAATCATAACCCTTTCTATCGATACACATTGGCTTATCGGCTAAAACATTTATTCCAGCCGAAACAGATTTTAGAATATACTCGGTCTTTTTTTGATTATTTCCTGATAAAATCAATACATTTCCTTGTTTTTCGGCAATCATTTTTTCAAAGAAATCATTGCCTTCATATACTTTTTCTTGCCATCTAGTTGGATTTGTTGCACGAGTATTATAGCTTTCAATTCGTTTGAGATGGTCTTGTAAGTCTTGCCCTGTTGGAGCATATACATGTACGATTGGATTAACGCTTTCATACATTTTGTTTTGCACTAATGCAGCGTGAAAATGTCCGGGGTCAAGGGTAATAAATTTCACAGGTTGAATTTGTGCAAAAATTACTGTATTTATTGAAAATAGGAAGAAAAACGTTTTTATCATTTTAAGCAAAAATTGAAAATTTGAAAGGAGTTAAAATAATTGAATTTTTTCTAATTACGTTTTTCTTAACCGTATACTTTAATTTTTTAAGAATATTCATGATAAGCTCTTTGAGATGAGGGTCTTTGAGCTGCTTGGCAAGCTCAGAAAGCTTTCTATCATCCGATAGAAGCGCATAGAGTTTGCCGAAAGTGACCACTTGCCCCACACTTTTGAGGCTTTTCATTAAAAGCAGAAGCGTTTCTTCCGACTTCTTTTTGTAAAACTCTTCCGTCCAAATGTTGGCACTGATAATTTTGTCTTTGAGTTCAGTCG
>JANMZR010000228.1:0-3378 GCA_031383555.1 Cytophagaceae bacterium
GCTTTATTTTATGGGGTTTGGGCAATGGAATATGGCTAATTATTGAACAAGTTTCAAAAAAAGCACGATTTTCATTTTTTGAAAAAACAGGAATATTAAATTATCCAAAAGTATTTAATTTGGCAGCATGGCTTATTTTTATAAATGCTTCTGCCTTCTTTGATGTATTTTTTCTTTCTAAAAACTGGCCTGAAATTCAATCTAAATTCTCCCAATTATCTGCTATTCAGCCTTTTGGCTTTGTTGCAGGGAAACGTGTCATTTTATTAATTTTATGCTCATTGGTTTTTTTGGAAATATTTAATCTGTATAAAAATGAAAAGGAAATTTATGAGCTACTACCCAAGAATATTACTATTAGGTGGCTAATTTATTTTTCCTTGTGTTTGAGTTTGTTCTATTTCAGGCCATGGGAATCTTCCACCTTTATGTATTTCAAATTTTGATTATGAATAAAATCTACTTTCGTATTCTTATCTTTTTGGCTTTAATATTTGTTATAAATTTCTTTATAAAAGAGAATTTACAAAGTGCTTTAAGTATTAATACAATGCCAGAGTTAAAAGTGAAATTTGAAGCTATAAATAAAGAAAATTTTAACACAATTCTTCTTGGGTCATCTAGAACCTATACATCCATTAATCCAATAGATTTTGATAGTTTAATTGTTGATAATCAGTATATTAATTGTTATAATTTTGGTATTTCGGCAATGTTTTTTCCAAATAGTTTTTATATTGCAAGTGAAATATTAAAAGTGAAGGGCATTAAAAAACCAAAAATTTTATTAGTTGAATTGAGTTATGATGAGCGGTTTCTGGTAAGCGATCTGAATAGCCTAATAAATGAGCCATATTATGATTTCTTTAAAAATTTTTCAATAATAGAATTATACCAATTCTTAAGAATCAGGCTAAAAACCAGCCATGAATGGCTCCATGGAAGTTTTCCAGAATTGAAACACATGACGGAAGATGGCTTTATTACTATGGATGAAAGAAGTAAATATTTTCCAGAGCATATACTCCAGCATGAGTTTTATTTGAAATACAAAACACAAAATTCTAAAAATTATGATCCAAGAATTTTTGTAAATTATAAAAGTAACAGTTTGGAATACAGGACATTAATGATTTATTTGAATAAACTTATTGAAATATGCAAAGTAAATAATGTGAAAATATTTTTTTACTTGCCAAATAGAATTTCAACCGAAAATCGTAGAATATTAATTCCTGCTTATAATGAACTACCTGACTCTTTGAAATTCAATCCAAATACCAATCCCTATTTTGGTCAATTGATGCAACCAGAATTTACTTGGGATTTATCACATCTCAACGAAAAAGGTGCCAATATTTACTCAAAAATATTTGCTGAGGAGTTTCAAAAGCAAATTACTGACAAAGGGTATTTGAAATAAATTTCTTTCTAATTGAGATATTTTCAGAAAATATTGCAATTTTGTTAGGATGAATTAATATTTACATTTTACCTAAACCATTTTTCATGTCTCTAAACGCCAAACCAAAATTATCATTTTCCCAAATAATCAACATGAATGTCGGATTTTTCGGCATTCAGTATAGTTTTGGGTTGCAACAAAGTGCTGTAAATCCTATTTATGATTTTTTGGGGGCAAATCCTGATGAAATACCATTTTTGAACTTGGCTGGCCCATTGACTGGGCTAATTATTCAACCCATAATTGGCGCAATTTCTGATAAAACTTGGCTACCTAAAATGGGAGGGAGGCGAAAACCTTTCTTTTTCATAGGCGCAATTGTTTGTAGTATTGCACTTTTTTTGTTTCCCTTTAGCTCAGCACTTTGGATGGCCGCTGGCCTTTTATGGCTATTAGATGCTGGCAATAACACTGCAATGGAGCCATATAGGGCCTTTATAGCCGATAAATTAAATCCTGACCAACAGCCAACAGGCTTTCAGGCGCAAAGCTTTTTTACTGGCTTTGGGCAGACTTTAGCCAACGTTTCTTTGTTTATTTTCCCGATGATATTTATAGGTAAAACAGGAAGCTTGCCAACTTGGGTATATGCTTCTTTCTTTTTGGGTGCTGTATGTTCAATAGGGTCTGTTTGGTGGAGTGGAAAAACCACTAAGGAAATACCTCCAACTGATGAAGAATTAACCGAAATGAAAAAAGAACCATTGAATGTATTTTCCCCTTTTATAGATATTATTAAAGCGATTAAATATATGCCAAAAGTAATGTGGCAGTTGGCCTTAGTTTATCTTTTTCAATGGTATGCCTTGTTTTGTTATTGGCAAAATTCATCAAAAAGTATTGCTCAATCTGTTTGGAAAACCAGCCCTCAGCAAGATATTAAGCTTTATGAGCAAGCCGTTTCTTGGACGGGCCTGGTGAACGGTTGGTATAATATTGTTACCTTTCTTTGCGCTTTTGGTTTAGTATATTTTGCAAAAAAATATTCACCCAAATTGGTGCATTTCGGTTGTCTAGTATTAGCGGCCATAGGCTTATTACTTTTTCCTCATATCGAATACAGATATTTGCTTTTCCCCGCTATAACAGGCTTTGGCATTGGCTGGGCAAGTATGATGGGCATACCTTATTTGATGGTAGTGAGTGATATTCCTAAAGAGCGTTATGGTGTATATATGGGCTTGATTAATATGATGATAGTAATTCCCATGTTCATTCAAACCCTTACTTTTGGTTATATTATGAAAAACTTTTTGAATAACGATTCTCGAAATGCAATTACCTTTGCGGGCGTATTTTTGCTAATTGCGGCTAGTGCTACTTTGTTGATTCAGTCCAAGAAATCAGATTTGAATGAAATTGATATTCCTATGAGTGGTGGTCATTGATAAATGTCACCCAAGTTTATTTGAATAAAATAACTCAAAATGAATTTAAATTTTGTTAGTGACTTTGAAAATACTTTTTCAAAAAAAAAGACTTTATTCCATTTATTTTTAGCCAAAACTATACGCAATAATCAACTTTAATTTTTAAGAGTAAATTCTAATAATTACTTCATGCAAAAAAAATATACCCTTCTATCGGTTGGCGAACTACTAATAGATTTTATAGGCTCCACTAAAACAGATTCTTTATTGCAAGCTACTGATTTTCAGCGCTCTCAAGGAGGAAGCCCAGCTAATATGGCGGCTAATATGGCAAGATTGGGAGGAAAAGTTGCTTTAGTTTCGGCTGTTGGTTCTGATAATTTGGGTATTTTTTTGAAAAAAGAAATCGCTAAAACGGGCATTGATATTAGTCATATTGTGGATTGTGAAACAAAGCCAACCTCAATTGTGGTGGTTTCAAGAACCGCTGGTACGCCTGATTTCGTTGCCTATCGTACTGCTGACCGTATGCTTTTACCAGAG
>JANMZR010000214.1:0-3031 GCA_031383555.1 Cytophagaceae bacterium
GTGAGCCTTCCTGCAATTACCTCTTTACCACCGATATATACCACTAATACTGTGCTCAAGCCAATCAAAAGCTGAATGAGAGGATTAAAAAGCGAGTCAACTTTTATAAGATTTAATGATTTTTCTCGATAAATATTAGCTTGCTTTGTGAATGCCACTGATGAAGGCTCTTCCTGTACGAATGCTTTCAAAACTCTGATTCCAGAAAATGCCTCTTGCACAAAAGTAGAAATAGTTGATAGCTGCTTTTGTATTTTTTCAGATCGCCTTATTATAATTTGATTCACATAATAAATACTTATGGAAAGTATAGGCAAAGGAAGAAGTACATAATAGGTTAGTTTAGCATTTACTGAAAACATATACCAAATCACCAAAACAAATACCAAAACCAAATTAAGGCCATACATAATGGAAGGCCCCACATACATTCTTACTTTGTTCACGTCTTCAGAAATTCTTGCCATCAGATCGCCCGTATTATTTTTACGATAAAATGCTAATGGAAGTGTTTGATAATGAGCATAAATCTCATTTTTTAAGTCAAACTCAATATGTCTACTCATTACTATAATAGTTTGCCTTACCAAAAATAAAAATACCCCTTTCAATAAGGCCATTATTAAAATTAATACTCCATAAAACAGTACTGTTTTTGAGAAAATATTATAAAATTTTGATTGTAAACTGAAGCCTTCTAGTAGAAAATAATTGTTAATATTTTCATTGACTAAATCCAACGAGTAACGAACCAATTGTGCGGGAACTATGCCAAAAAGGTTGGAAATAAGGGTAAAAAATGCCCCTAATATGAGGTACCATTTATACTTTATAAAATATTTATTTAAGTGTGCCAGCGCCTTCATAAACCAGAAATAATGAAATTATATAGATTAGCTTATTATTAATTAATTAATTAAAATAATAGAAAACCGAACCTAATAGTTAAGTAAATACCTGTTTTACAACTATTTAAAAAAAGTATTCTATTTGACATCACCTCAAACTATGGTTTATAATTTAGGAAATATCTTAAAAAAATGCTATTTTTGTAAAAATATGAACTTCTATTATTTATAAGATTCGAGTAAACAAAGATAAGATTAAAAGATGGTAAATAGGCGATTGTTGCGAATTAAGGCTATGAAAGCCATATATGCTTATAAGCAAAATGAACGCACAGACTACGACTTAGTAATTGATTATATAGAAGATGCTTTTGCCCCAGATTTGAATTCAATGGAGGCTCAAAATCTGACAAAACTAGAAGGATTAAAAAAGCTAGCGATAATAGAATTTGAAGAACATTTTAGTGGCAAAAATGAAGATTCGGAAATAGAAGTTCCTATTGAATCACGTGAAGTTGCCAGAAAAGCCGTTCAACTTTATATGAATAAATGTGGTGCTGAAAAAAATAGAATTTCAAAAAATGTGGTTGAAGAAGTTGAAAGCTTGTATACAAAATATATTCAACTTTTATTACTCATTAGCCGCCTTGCAGAAATAGCTAAAAATGATGAGGAAACTAGGCTACTCAAAAATGATTTAATTAATTATGGAAAGCTCTCTACCAACCAAATTGTATTGGCAATAAATGAAAGTAAAGAGCTTGATATTCAAAGAATTAAGCTTAACGCTGACTGGAAAACTGAGCATTTATTGCTGGTAAGACAAATGTACCAATCTGTGCTCAGAAACGACAAAACTTTCAAAGAATATTGCATAAAAACTGTGAAAAGTGTAGATGATGATGTTGAAATTGTGGCCTATATCTATAAAAATTTAGTATTTAAGGGCTTTCTAATAAAAGAATACTTCGAGGAAAGGGACATCAACTGGACTGAAAATAGTAGTGTGCTTAGGAGCCTTATATTAAAAACAATAGATGGTAAAAATGGTAAAATCGAACTACAAAAATTAGCCTATAATTGGGAAGAGGATAGAAAATTTTTCATCGATCTTTTCAAGAAATCAATGGATAATGAGCTAGTTTTTGAAAAAGACATTTTAGCGAAAGTTAAAAACTGGGAGGACGACCGTGTGGCACTAATAGACTTGATTATTATGAAAATGGCTCTAACTGAGCTGGTTTATTTTCCAAGTATCCCTATAAAAGTAACAATAAACGAATATATTGAATTGGCAAAATCGTATAGTACGCCTCAAAGCGGCAAGTTTGTAAATGGAATATTAGACTATTTTGCAATTGAATGGGTGGCTGAAGGTAAAATAAAAAAATCTGGTAGAGGACTTATTGATAATAAATAAGTAATTACTTTTTTGTGTAAATTTAGAAATAGAGTAGTAATTTTAAACATCGGAAATGTTACTAAAAAATGAATTGAGGTTTAAATTTTAAATAGAAAGCAAATTTTCTAACTCTATAGCAAAATATTACCGGAAGATAATTAATTAAAAAGAGAAATAATATGAGCAAATCAAGCAAATCATTTTGGGCGTTTATAGTAGGAGCAGCCACAGGCGCTACTTTAGGCATATTATATGCACCAGATAAAGGAGAAAATACACGTGATAAATTGGCCTTTCAATTGCAGAAATATAGAGAGCAACTCAAGTCTCTAATTGAAGAATTGGTAGATGGTAATGATATGCCAGAAAGTATGGCCAAGTCAGAAAGCAAAAAAGTGGTGACTGATGCCAGGCAAAAAGCAGAAAGATTACTTTCAGATGTTGAAAATTTAATGGGGCAAATTAAAAACCAAACCTAAATTTGGCCAAATTAAAGCCATAATTTTCTATAAAAAATCAATATAATATTTTAATTAACAACATGTTACGAATTATTTGTTTTTTATTACTAGGCTTAGGATTTTTAATGAGCTCATGTAATAATGACCAGAAAAATAAAACAACCATCAAAAATAGTAACACAGATACCACTTCTAATGCTCCTATTATGGATTTTATTAGTGGCAACTTTGTAGACTTGGGCATAATAAAAGAAGGCGAAAAAATAGGCCATACTTACAAATTTGTGAATTCAGGTAATGCTCCCTTGCAAATATCTTAC
>JANMZR010000371.1:0-2890 GCA_031383555.1 Cytophagaceae bacterium
TCAGGCCAAGACTTTGCCTCCAGCTTCTTTCAGATTCCACCTCACGGTGGACACCCTTGCTATCAGCTAATGATTCCTACTACAAAGCTCATAGTGGACTTGCACCACCGAGCTATTACCCATGCTGGGCACACAAAAAAGCGGAATATTCAATAAAGAATATCCCGCTCTCAATAAAAAAATAAATCTACTATTTTATATCAAATTGAAGTCTACAATTTGCACTTGCTTCAGATAGCGCCGTGGGATCACCACAAATACTATCCTCATTGTACTTGCTAAATACTTTTCCGTCAGTGGTAGTTAACACCCAAGTAACAG
Source organism: Cytophagaceae bacterium (assembly GCA_031383555.1). Classification (GTDB taxonomy): domain Bacteria; phylum Bacteroidota; class Bacteroidia; order Cytophagales; family Spirosomataceae; genus JANMZR01. The sequence goes on from JANMZR010000371.1 coordinate 322, forward strand.
TAAAGTCCTCGCTTCCATTAAACCACTCACCCTTCGGTCTAGAATTAGCTGGGTTTCCAAATACTTTCACTGCGTTTACTTTATCATATTTTACAGTTGCATCTTTATAAAGATTGTAAACTTCTGAAGCTGAAATTGAAAGATTATTATAAACCCTGTTCCCGGCAGGCGCTGAAATAGTTTTTACAAGTTTCTTACCCAAAGAAGCTTGCTTATCATTTTTATCAGCATCCTGATAATATTCTATCATTTCGATAAAAACCTCTATCTTATTAACTGAAAGTTTATTATCCAAAGACACCCAGCGAACCTTCAAAGGCACAACAGCAGTAGCCGCATCTTGTGCGGCAACGGGAAATCCTTTAGCATTATAGGCAGTTAATTTATCCTTTGTAGTTGCACCATTGTCAAAAACACCAAAACCATGCACCGCTGGATTCCAAACAGGTACGGGATTCAATGCCTCATCACGACAACCCATTAGAGCAATAAGCCCTATAAATAATGTAAATATTAAATTCTTTTTCATATATATATTATTTTATTTTATTTTAAGTAAGGTGTAATTATAAATAACAATTACTCCTTTTTCATTTATATTTTAAAACTCCCATTTGTATTTAACTTTATCCCAAAATATCGGATCACGATCATATATTACGTTATTCACATAATCTTTTCCATTTGGATTTAAGTTAGCCTCGCCACTAGAATAGGGAAGTCTTAAAGTAAATTGACGTGTAGGCTTAGTAATTGGTGTCATTAAACCAGTTGAAAACGCTTTAAAAGCACCTTGAACAGGATAGCCTGTACGCCGCATTATGTTCCAAGTTTCAACACTCTGGCCAAACGAACAAAAATAAACTTGTTTTGCAAGTATATTTAATTTTGAAGTGTTTGAGGGTGCATCATTAAATAATTTCAACCACGCCGCCACATAAGTATCTACTTCGGCTTGGTTTGCTGCTGGGGCTGCAGCGTCAGCGGCTCTCGCCACTTTTACTACAGAGGCAATTTGCTCACGCATACCTGCTTCAAACAATTTAGCTGCATCACCTGCTGTACCTGTATTATCCAAAATTGCTTCTGCTTGATAAAACTTTATATTCCAACTCATTATTAAAGGGAAAATACCGTTTCCACCTATTCCTCCAACACCGGCATTTACTAACTTAGCTGCCATTGATTTATCTTGATATTTTCCACCACCAGGGTATGCACCAGGATAAGTTCTAATTGCACCGTCAGCAGGAACACCAGATACATCTCCTCTATCACGGCCAAAAAAGCCAGCTATATAAGCGATATCTTTAGCAGGAATATCTCCAGTAATATCGAATGCTTTTTTATATTCATTCAAAAAAGAAACTTTAGTAACCAAATAAGAACCTCCGAAAGGAATAGTACCTCTCTGATCTGGATCCGTAGGATCTAATACTTTATCAGTTTGACGATAAAAATAATAATTTAATCGAGGGTCTTTATTCAATAACATTTCACCCATCATTTGATGACTCATATAACTGAAATCACCGTTACCAGCCCAACCAGTGCCCGAAAACCATGGATGGCGGTTGTCTTGAGGTGAAACCAATGTTGAATATTGATAAAAGAAATCATTAGCAGCAGTAGTAATATAACCACCATCAGCAAATGCTTTGGCTAAATCAGCATTACCAGTGGCACGACCTTTGCGAGAGTTAAATAGCAAACGCAATTTCACAGTTTTAGCTACTGAAGTCCATTTTGCAGCAGAACCAGCATAAAGGAAATCATTAACAACTGCAACAGCTTGTGGTTTAGCTAATTCTACTACTGCTTCATCACACATTTTGATTAATTTCTCATATATTTCAGAGTCCTTATCAAACTTTGGCGTAAAATTTCCATCAAAATTACCTTTCCAAGCTTCTGTAAAAGGAGCATCACCAAACGAATCTACAAAATTACCCATAGAGTAAGCCTTTAATGTTAAGGCGATACCACGATACCTTGGGTTTTTTCCGTCGGCACTTGCTTTTAACATTTCTTCAAAATTCTGGGTAGAGTTGTAAAAACCATCCCAAGTACCAATATATGAACTATTAGTAAGACTGTAATCGTCATTACCATTCAAAATACCTGTCCAACCTGCATCTGAAAAATCATTTGCATTTACAGCTGCTTTGATTGAATTAGGTAATAGTAGCGCTAGTGATCCTTTCGAAGGACGATTTGGATCAGTATTGATATCTAAGTCTGTTATTTGGCATGAGGTAACTATCGCAAAGCATCCCCCTAACAAAAGCGACTTAAAAATTGATTTATATTTTATATTCATTTTTAATTCTGTTTAAATTAATTTATGTTTGAGCTTAAAAAAATCCTAAATATTAAATGGTTAAATCTGAAAAAAGAATTCTAAATAAAACCATTTAAAATAGAAATTAATTAAAACGTTGTTGTTAAATTTAATCCGAAACGTCGAGTTGATGGTGCAGCACCTAAATCAAATCCTTGTACGTTTGAACTTGCAAAGCTTGAAAGTACCTCTGGATCAAAATTTAATCCTTTCAACATATTTGGTGCA
>JANMZR010000372.1:0-4480 GCA_031383555.1 Cytophagaceae bacterium
TCATTACTGATTGCACCAATTGATAAAACGAGCTTTCATTCGATTAATATTTTTATGCTTTTGATATCTCTACCGTTAGCAAATTTTCTTTTTTTAGCCCAAAAATACTGGATTCTGACTAACGTTCGTGTATTGCTGAAGTTGGGAAATGCCCAAATGTCTGCCCGAAACTGAAGCTAAATTAATAAACAAAAGTTGAAATTTAGAACTAATGACCAGCAGAATTCCGTCCGCCGAAACCAAAGCTTGGACCTGCCGGCAGGCAGGTATGCACTGCAGCTAATTGTTTCAACGTCATGCCCTCCCGATAATTATCGGGACACAAAATCTTTTGTTGGCGGTTGTTTATAGATAACTAAGCCACCATTTATGTTTATTTTCTTTCTTATATCGATTATATATTTTGCATAATGGATATAATGCTATAATAATGCCTAACCAGATTAAGTAAACAACCGGAAGACTAAAACCATATCCTTTTAAATGAGTATTGAAGGGTATCCAAATATTCAATATCATATCTGAGAATTTGTACCCCGAAGCTACAACTGCAACAATCGCTACCAGGTGCAAAACATAAATATGTAAAATATAAAAGAACATAGGCACTTGGCCGACGGTAATAAATACTTTGGATAACTTATTCCTGAAGTTTTCAGCTGCAGCCAAAAATATTAATGCTGGCCCAATAGTTATGCAAATAAATGAAAAAGAAGGAGGGTATTTTGTAACATTCAATACAGATAAAATAGAATATTGTATTGTGTTTTGCTTTACCCAAGGGTGTAAATCTCCGTATAGATTACTTATTCTAAATAGGGAAAACAAAATAATTAGAAAAATCCCTGTGCCATATAATATATTTATTCTCTTCTTGTTGTTAAATGACGGTTGATAAAGTTGACCGAAATAATAACCTAATGTCATCAATCCGATCCATGACATTAGTGGATAAACTGTATAAACTGTAAAAGAGCCTAATTTAAACTCGCCTTCTACATGAAAAACATACCAAAGCTTACTTAAAAAATCATCTGGTATTGGTTTAAAAGAATCTAGCATATTATGGCCAAACACAAGCAAAAGTGCTATTAATATGGCAATTGTTTTTGGTAATCGGATTAATCCCGCAAGGAAAATCATAGAAACTCCCAAGCACCAAATAACTGCTAAGTCAATAAAAGTTGTGTTGAATTTGAAATACCATCCAAAGTTCACAATAGTAAATTCAACTATAACCAACCATAACCCCCTTTTAAATAGCCAAATTGAAAGTGAATTAACATTTTTCTTTGCACCCACGAAAAAAGCAGAAGTTCCTGCTAAAAAACAAAAAACTGGTGCACAAATATTTGTAATAAATCGTGTTAGAAATACTGGTACTGTTGTTTGTGATAAATCTGTAGGGTCATACATGAAAGAGTCATAATGTAAATAATCCCTGATGTGATCTAGCGCCATTAGTAACATTACTGATCCCCGAATTAGATCAATAGACTGAATTCTTTTATTTTCCAACATGTCAATTCTATGGTGATGTTCAATATAATTGTGACTAACGGTTTTATTTCACAGTGAAAATCAAGCTGTTACAATTTCAAGATCTTCGCTTGTGAGCCCAAATTTAGCAATTTGTTTTTGAATTCTTTTTACCATTCCCAATTTTCGTTTTTCATCAAGGAAAAGATATTGAGTAGGGGGTTGGTAGAGTACTTTTTTTACAATCATGTTCCAGATGATGATGGCAAGCTTTCGGGCAGTAGCACTTACGGCCACGGTACAACCTTTTCGGTATGATATTCTGGCAAAGAAATTGGAAAGGTGGGTGTCTTTCAGGTTTCCTATTGCATTGGCGGCATTTCTGAGGGCCATTTTTAGGCGATTGTTACTTTTTTACATTTGATTTATACCTTGGTTGGTCATTTCAGCCAATCAAATCACTCTTTTTCCAAGATTTAAAAAGCCAAGAATATTGAAATTTTTGTTTGATTTAAGGACTTTCCATAAAATAAAACTGACCTAAATTAAAGTTTGGCTATTACGGTTGGCCGAACTGGCCAACCACAGCAAAAGGGTAGGTTAATCATCTAAACTTGATCTCAAAAACACTTTTTTGAATGTATAAATATATGCTGTATTAGACCAACCACCTCCAATTGCTGGCCTTGCAATTAGTAAAGACCAACCATCTTTACCTAAATAATTAGCAGCATCTGTTATGGAATCAAATTTTATTAGCTTACCCTCATAATCCTTCATTCTATTATCTCTCCAAATACTTTTCAACTCACCAAAATCAAGTTCAACAGTTACTTTTCTGCTCAATAGCCTTGGCGTGCAAATTAATTGACAATATTGTTCCACCCAAATATTTTCTGTGTTGCCTGAACCTGGTACTTGACCTGCAGGGGTGATTTGACTATAAATGTTTACAGTAATTGAAGTAAAAATTAAAAATAGTCCGATTCTGAATATTTTTGTCATGATTTTGAGAATAGTTTTTTGGGTAATTTTTAAATATTTAATTTCTTCCCCTTCAAAGATCATAGTCTCCCTTTTCGGGGACGCTAAGAACTGCTTTCATTAAGGTTTCAACTTTTTTTATTTCATTTTTTTAAGTCAATTAAAACCCCATATTTTTTTTTCCGAATTGCGCAGCGTCCCCTGAAAAAACGGGAGACACTGCTTTGGAGGAAGAAAAGGCCTTAAAATGCAAAAGAAGCTTACAAATTTCGGCCAGTTTGCATAGCCCATTCTCGGACTCCACTGAGCAGAAAGTCTCGGCTTAACACGGTTTAGCAAAAAAGCCCCCACTGGCGATAACGCCAGTATGGGCTTTTTTGTTGGGGGCTTTTCTTCTAAACCGCATAATATTATAGGCAGCCATTTTTGGTCGTTACTTAGTTTTATTGAACATATAACGGCTTATTTTCCATTGTCCGTCCACCTTTTGAAGCACAAACAATTCTCTGTTTTCTTCAGGAACTGTCTGCCCGTTTGCATGAATAAGTGTTGTGCCTTTTGAAGTTGTCATTGCAAATGCATAGTCGCCATTAACGACAATTTCGTCAATGAAAAACTCAATATGCAATTGAATGGTTTTAAATACAAATTCATAAGCACCTTTTATCTGTTCCTGTCCAATTGCTGAAGGTCCGCTTGAAGGCATAAATACACCGTCTTGAGTATAAAGCGGTAATACTTGGGAAACATCTGAGGCATTTAAAGCGTCACGATATAAGAATAACATTTTCTCAATGGATTGTTTTTCTGTTGTATTCATTTCTGTATTGTTTTTATTGTTATTAGGTAATTGTTTTTCTGCTTTGTTTTTGCAACTTGTAATCAGTATGAGCAGAGTAGCAGTAATAATAATAATATTTTTCATTTCTTTCTAAGTTTTATTTATCCTTATCGTCAAGCAAAAAAATAGTTGTCAAAATATGTATAAGTTTATTTCCTGTTAAGGTCGGGTTGCCTATAACGTGCCGCCGCTTAGCAAGATTGCGAACTTCGTAACCGTTTATTTTCCACTAAAGATAAAATTTCTTGCGGAACGCAAAAGTGAATTTACCACAAAATTCGCAATCTTGCCAAACGGCTATTAGCAGCAGTTCTACTTCTCGCCATGAAGGTCTCTCGTGCCCGATTTAGCAATCACTCTCCATAAACCTCGGTCAATATTGTTTCAAGTCGAGTAGAAAGTTCTTCGCTATAAGCTCAACGAATAACGGTTACCTTTAAGAAAGTAGCTGGTATGGAAGTGGTATTAGCACTAGTACTTTTGTTTTGACTGTTAAACAAAACTTCTAATTCGTGCTGTAACTCCGAAGCCTTACCATTCTTTTCAGCCGCTTCAAAAGCATTCATTGTCGGTCCGTAGTAGTTCTTGAAATTGCTCACGAGTTCTGTTGGTGAATATGGAGCGCTAAATGTAAAAGTATCTCTGACGAATGAAATATTTTCTTTTGCTATGCCAGCATTTTCAAAACGTTCTCTAACGTTGTTTTCTACGCCCCACAACATTGGGCTAATGAAGCCCTCAGGCGGTGGTGGTGTATAGGCAGAACTGATTTTTAGTATTTGCGCTACCAGAGTGGGGTCTCCCGGTATCCAGTTTCCCATCACTATTCTTCCCCCTTTGCGGGTAACACGAACCATTTCCTTAGCCACATCAAGAGGCTTTGGAGCGAACATAGCACCAAAGATGCTTACCACTAAATCAAAACTCTCATTCTTCAGTCCATTCAAATCTGTTGCATCACCTTCCTGAAAGGTACAATTAGTAAGTCCTTCGGCTTTTGCTCTGATGTTTCCTGCTGCAACGAGATTGCTTGCTATATCAACACCTGAAACATTGGCACCAAGTTTTGCTTCAGGTATTGCAGTGGTGCCGTCACCACAACCGAGGTCAAGAACGTTAAGACCTTTTGTGATTCCCAGTTTGGCAACCAGTGCCGCACCGCTTTCCCTCATACTT
>JANMZR010000388.1:0-4498 GCA_031383555.1 Cytophagaceae bacterium
CCAAAATATGCTCAAAATGGCTGGATTTATATTAGTTATTCGGCGGCTGAGGCAGGTGCAACGAATCTTTCAATGAGTCGTTTCAAATTGGAAGGTGATAAAATCGCTAATTTAGAAACAATATTCAAAACCTCAGCCACTAACAAATGGCGTGGTCACTATGGCAGCAGAATAGAATTTGATAAGAATAATATGTTGTTTTTAAGTGTAGGTGAGGGGGGGTCAACCAGTAGAGGCGGGAAAGAGTCGGCCAATCAAAATGCTCAAAATGCAAAAGAAGGTTGGGGCAAAGTGCATCGTATGAAAGATGATGGTTCTGTGCCAAGCGACAACCCAGTTTTGGCTGGGAATGATGGCCCAACTACCATTTGGAGCTATGGTCACCGTAATCCACAAGGTTTGGTTATGAACCAAGCTACACAAGAGTTATACGAAGTTGAGCATGGTCCCAAAGGTGGCGATGAGCTTAATTTAGTAAAAAAAGGCCAAAATTATGGCTGGCCATGGATTAGTTATGGCGTAAATTATGATGGTGTAACCATAACTGATAACCCAAAAATGGAGGGTATGACGGATCCAATTTATTATTATTTACCATCAATTGGTACATGTGGTTTGGCATTCGTTACTTCTGATAAATTCAAAGCTTGGAAGGGTAATCTTTTGGTTGGAGGCTTGGCGAAGCAATATTTATCAAGAGTGGTTATAAAAGACAATAAGTTTATATCAGAGCATAAGCTTTTGGAAGGCAACAGAGTTCGAAACGTGAAGCAAGGTCCTGATGGAAACTTTTATGTTGCTGTGGAAAATCCTGGAAGGATTTTACAGTTGATGCCTGAATAGGTTTTTCCTTAACAAAATTGGAAGGATTTTACAGTTGATGCCTGAATAGGTTTTTACTCAACAAAATTGGAATTATTCCCGATTTCGGATTAATAGGACGGTCTCGCTTTTCAGCGTGGCCGTCCTTTTTGTTTCTGAATACTGATTACGTATAAATTATAATAGCCTTACTTTTTAACCCAGATTAGGCACGAACTCCATTTTTTTTCAAAAAAATTAGTATTTTTACCAAAACAATATCTTGTACTCCCTAAATTATTAAAATGGAAAATACCCGCCGTGATTTTTTAAAATATGCACCTTTAGCTGTTCTTCCCAATTGGGAAAACAAAACTGAAAAACTAATAAAACCGAAGAGTAAAATAAAACTCAGTATCTCAAGCTATTCCTATTGGCATTTCAAAAAGGAAAAATATTCACTTTTCAAAGTAATTGATGAAGCTGCAAAACTGGGAGTAGAAGGAGTGGATATTCTTCACCGACAAATGGAATCAGAAGATAATTCCTACGTTCAAAACCTAAAAAGGCATGCTTTTGAAAATGGCATAGCATTAACTTGCCTTTCTATTCACCAAGGTTTTGTATTTGCAGATAAAATGGAATGGCAGAAAAACATAGACCACACTATAAATTGCATTGAGTTGGCTGCAAAGATGGGCATCCCATGCCTTCGACTCAATACAGGTCGATGGAATACTATAAAAAGTTTTGACGATTTGATGAAAAACCGTGGTATTGAGCCTATTTTGCCCGGTTATACTGAGGATGATGGTTTTAAATGGTGTATTGAAGGTATTGAAAAATGCTTGCCTGCAGCTGAAAAATATGGCGTTTTATTGGCTTTAGAAAACCATTGGGGCCTCGGTTCTACGTCAGAAGGTATGTTACGAATTAAAAAAGCAATAGATTCGCCATGGTTGGGCCTATTAATGGATACAGGTAATTTCTTAGAAAACCCTTATGATAAACTAGAATTGATAGCCCCACAAACCAAATTTGTGCAAGCTAAAACTTATTATGGTGGTGGTGAATGGTATACTTTAGACTTAGATTATCCTCGAATTATTAAAATATTGAAGAAAGTAAACTACCAAGGCTATATTTCCATTGAGTTTGAAGGCAAAGAAACTGCTGAAACTGGCGCTCAAAAAAGTGTAGAATTGTTGAGAAATGCAATGAACTATTAACCAATTTCGGCTAAAGCAATCATCCTTTAATTCATAAAAAAGTCGGTTAAAAAAACCGACTTTTTTGCTTTATTCCTCAACTATTTTATTTAACTAATCACTTTAAACTTACATTGCCTGAGCCTGCATGAATACGTATTTTGGCGCCTCCACCATTTAACTTTCCATAGATTCGGTCTTTATCAACTTCACCATTAAAGTTATTTAGAGTTGTATGTGAAATTTTATTTGCTTCTATGTCCAAATCCATGCCTTTACTCATTGGGATGTCCACATTTATATTTCCAGCCGATGCCGATAGCGTCAAATAATCATTTATCGAACTTACTGTTGCACGAATTCCGCCACCCGAAGTACTTGCTTTTATATTGCCCGAAACGTCGTCTAAGTCAATTGAACCAACTGAAGTTGAAGTTATTAATTCGCCTGATACACGGGCAACATTTATGCCTCCACCTGAAGTAGAGGCATTTATTTTTCCTTTCAGATTTTCCAAATCAAGCCCACCACCTGAGGTTCTAAGTTTTATTGTGCCAGAAGAATTTTTGGCTGTAATACCGCCCCCACTTGTTGATAAATCAACCATATCGTTACAGTCGGTCATTGAAATACCTCCTCCAGAAGTTTTACCAATTACATTTCCTGAAAGTCCTGACAAACTTAAACCTCCACCCGAAGTTTTAAAATTCAAATTACCACTCAGATTACTCATTTTTATGCCACCACCACTTGTATTCAATTGAGTATCTATATTTTTTGGAGAATATATTTTAAAACTAATGCTCAATCCTTTACGCCAATTCATATTGTTATTTTTGTTTTTAGAGGATACTTTCAAGCTTGATCCAATTTGAATATAGGAAAGTACATATCCATTTAATCGTTCCTCTATTTCTTGATTATTAATTGAACCATTATTTCCTCTAATATAAACTTCAACTCGAGTTACAGCATCATTTCCCCCAATTACTGTGATGCCACCGCCTGAGGTATTTATATCAATACTTTTGATTTGGCTTGATGGATATTTTTTTACAACGTACGGAGTTTCATTGCTCGATTGTGCAAAACCGAAATTTACCAATAAACAAAATGTTACAATTGTGATTAACTTTTTCATACTATTTGATTTGTTTAAAATTTATTTAGATCTATTTTTCCTAAGATGTAAAAACAATATTGAAGGTTGCATTTTCAAAAAACATTTTATTAAACCCAATTTGGTGAAATTCATTTTTTAAAAAATACAAATTATTAAAATTATTATTATCTGAATATTTAATTCAAAAGATATGCCAATAAATGTATTAGATTGTTTATAAGTACTTTAACAAATAGTATAGCTTTACACACTGTTCGAAAATGAACAGTATATCAACATTTTTTAAAATATGAAATCAAACCAAACCCAAAATAAATTAATTATTAAAGGGAAATTAAATTTACAATTTTAAAATTTGAATACCTCCTAGGTTTAACCAATTTAGTTGAAAAGATTATGTTTGGAATAGCCTATAACAAAGTTTTATTTTATTGTAAAAATTTATATATTTGAATATTAAACACCTTTGATATTCATGCCAAATTGATTAGTATTTTCTTTGAAAAAGTTTTTTAAATTTAGAATTTTACACATGCGAAAAATATTGTATTTTATCACCATCCTCTCTTATTTCCTTCCAGTTATTACTTTTTCCCAAGCCTTTGATATTGTAATTAAAAACGGAAAAGTTATTGACCCAAAAAACAATATTGATGCTATAATGGATATTGCCATAAAGGATGGAAAAATCGCCCAAATAAGCAAAAATATTAATTCAGAAAAAGCATCACAAGTAGTTGATGCTAAAGGGTTTATTGTAAGTCCAGGGCTAATAGATATGCATGTACATGTGTTTTTTGGTACAGAACCCGATCACTATTTGAGCAATGGTTTAGTGGCAGTTCCGCCAGATGGCTTTACATTTAGAGTTGGAGTAACCACTGTTGTTGATGCTGGTGGAGCTGGTTGGAAATCGTTCCCTACCTTCAAGAAAAACATCATTGACAACTCCCAAACCAGAGTGCTTTCTTTTCTAAATATTGTTGGCGAAGGTATGAGAGGTGGTGCTTACGAGCAAAATTTGGAAGATATGGATGGAAAAATGACGGCTTTAGTGGCCAATCAACACAAAGATTTGATAGTTGGAATAAAAGTTGCACACTATATGGGACCAGAGTGGCATCCGGTAGATCAAGCTGTTAAAGCAGGTACTTTAGCTAATATCCCTGTGATGATAGACTTTGGTGGCAATAACCCACCGCTATCAATTGAGGAGCTTTTTTTCAAACATCTTCGACCGGGTGATATTTTTACTCATGCACTTTCTATTTTAAAACCTGGCGAAATTGGCAAAACAATTATGCGTGAATATGTGGTTGACGAAACTAAAAACAAACTAAAGCCTTTTGTTTGGGAAGCCCAAAAA
>JANMZR010000018.1:0-3581 GCA_031383555.1 Cytophagaceae bacterium
AATTTACCTGATAAATTAGCAGTAAAAGTTAGAAGTTTTTCTAATAATGCCGAAAAATTTATTATTGATTTGTTAAGTTCAAAATTAAATGAATTGGATAAAAGTGAATTATTAATTGAGGAATATAAATTGGCTGCAATAGAAAATAAGCAAATAAAAAAAGATTTTGCGGTAGTTGATCTTGAGAATTGGGGAGATGATTATTAAAAAAGGTGAAATTTGGCTGGCAAACCTTGACCCAACATTAGGGAGTGAAATTCAAAAAACAAGGCCTGTTTTAGTGGTTTCAAACAATAAGAATAATGACAATAATAATGTCATTACAGTTTTACCAATTACCTCAAATGTTTCAAGAGTGTTCTCATTTGAGGTTTTGTTACCTAAAGGTATTGCTAATCTTCCTGAAGATTCAAAAGCCAAAGCAGATCAAATTAGAACAATTGATAAAATTAGGTTATCAATAAAAATAGGAGCTTTACCTAATACATATTTAAAGTTCGCTGAAGACGCCATCAGATTGCATTTGGACATTTAAAATAGGATATTATTTATGAATAAGGCGATTTTATTAAATAATATGCAGGGTTTTAAAACTGTTGTACCAAGAATAAAAAAAGTAAATTTTATTTATGGCAAAATGGAAGTTTCACTTGTAGATGGAAGGATATTGATAATACCTTTAAACAATTTCCCATCAATTAAAAAAATACCTCTTTCAAAAAGAAAAGAATTTGCAATCATTAATAATGGAACCGAATTGAATATTTTCAGTTGTGATGAAATATTTCATGTCAGAGATTTTTTAGGATTGCCAGAAAATTGGGTGGACTTATAGTTCTCAACTTTAAATCCTATCTATATTTTGACTACTTCAACCTCCTCATAATCTGTAATTTATCATTATTTCTTCCAATCAAATAGAACCTACCCTTGGGAGTATTTAATGGTTTAATATCCCGAATATCTCCATCCATTAAAAACCCATTGTCAGTTGGTAAGCTAGCTAAAAAATTACCTTTTCCATCTCCTTTTAATATCAAACCATACGAAGCATCATATCTGGCTTGGTACATATTGGCACCATCAAAATTGCCGCCAATAATTACATCCATGTTGCCATCATTGTTTAAATCTTCAGCCAACATAGTCATCACTTTTGAAACTTGGGCTAAACTTGGTAGGGCCTTCATTTTGAATTTATTACCACCCAAATTCTCCAAATATACTGATTCATAAGTATTTACAATTTTTTCTTCCGCATCAGCCAGTTCTTTTTTCTCAAATATTTCTTGAATAGTTTTACCAGCAAAATCTTTGTAATCCGGGAACCGCTTATTGATAATACTTGGAATTTGCTTGCCAAACTCATCTTTAGAGTTTATTGGATAAAAATTATTCCCACGATTATAGGCTATAATCTGCTCTTTAGTTTGGTTATTGTCAATGTCTTTTATCCACATTTTCAAGGTTCCATTTTCCTCTTTTCTCATTTTGGTATTTGTACCTAAGTTGCCAATTGTAAAATCAATATCCCCATCTTTATCAAAATCTGAAGCTGTAATACCTCTCCAAAATCCACTTAAAGTGGTCAAATCATTTTCAATTTCAATGAATTTCCCTTTGTTGTTTTCATACATTTTAATACCCATCCAATCACCGATAACTGTCAAATCTTGGTCGCCATCTTTGTCTAAATCGGCCCATATGGCGTCGGTAGTCATTCCAGGTAATCGTAAGTCTTTGGCTATCTGATCGGTAGCGTCTAAAAATTTCCCTTTTCCATTATTCACCAATAAATATGATTTTGGTGTTTGTCCATAGCCATAAGCAACTACACGCCCACCAACAAATAGATCAACATCGCCATCCTTATCAAAATCACAAGGTTTTACACAGCTTTTATTGTCAAACATTTTTGGTAAAGCGTCCAAAGTTTTGGTCATTTTCCCTTTTCCATCGTTCAGATACAATCTGTCAAATTGTTGCTCCATCTCGCCATAAAATTCATTGCCTCCTGATACCACATATAAATCTAAATCTTTATCGCCATCCACATCAAAAAAGGCAGCATCAACATCTTCCATCAATGAATCGTCCTGAAAAACTGGATTGGGTAATAATTTAAATCCATCAGATGTTTGAGTATATAATTCGCCAGCCTGATATTTGGCGCCACCTACATAAAAATCGTCAAGCCCATCGCCATTTACATCTCCCACTGCCAGCTTAGGGCCTTCAATTGATACTTTAAAAGGTATCAAAAACTCCCGATTAAAATCGAAATAAACATTTTCTTTATGCAAATATGGAATATTTATTTTATTCGTAACCTCTTCAAAGAGAGGCGTTTCTGTTGGAGTGAATTTAAAGTTAACATCGGCAGAAATGGCATCTTTTTCATTTAATACTAAAGTTTTATTTGCTGCAACTTTAGTCAAAGTTTGAGTTTTGCCCGACTCCCAAATAACCACCAAACTATCAATAGAGGTTGCTTTTCCCAAACCAAATAAAAGAGCTGGCTCAACAGAACTAATAAAGCCACGAGTCGGCATTAACTGCTGCACCTGTTGGCTATCTTTATTTTTCAAAATTACTTTTGCACCAATCCCAAATGTGTTTTTACTAGCTCCTTTTAGTTTTATTTTTAAGTAGTTACTTTCCTTTTTATCCGCTGATTTGTTTATAAATATACTAGCTGGTTCATTGATATTATTAGTGATAAGGTCGAGGTCGCCATCATTATCCAAGTCGGCATAAGATGAGCCATTTGAAATGCCTTTTTTGTCAAAACCCCAGTCAGCGGAACGATCTTTAAATCTTAATTCCTTTGTGCCTTGGTATAAATAATTATGCCATTTACCGTCTGGCATTTTATCAATTGCCTCTTGATCAAGCTTTTGCGAAGTTGGCACGTTAAAATGCAGTGAATCAGCCACTACAAATTTCAAATAATCAAGATTGTTTGGCCGTCGAACAATGCCATTTGTAATAAAAATATCTTTAATTCCGTCATTATCGTAATCGGCCATTAATGTACTCCAACTCCAATCGGTAGCCATTACATTGGCCATTGGTGCAATATCACTGAATTTTCTGCCTCCCATATTTAATTGGAGGCAATTTCTTGAATATTGATTGAAATATCCGAATTGCAATTTGTAAAGATATATATCCAGTGGGTCCTCACCTACCGACGATTTCTCAACGGTTTCATCCTCAGCATACATATCCAAAGTCATGATATCCTGATAGCCATCATTGTTAATATCGGCAATGTCAGAACCCATTGAAAAGCGACTTAAATGTTTGAAATGTTGTTTAACTTCCTCTTTAAAAGTGCCATCTTTTTGGTTCACATAATAATAATCATCTTCATGAAAATCATTACTCACAAAAATATCTTGCCAGCCGTCGTTATTCAAATCGGCAACGGAAACGCCTAAACCATAGCCCATAGCCGCTTGATAAATACCTGATTCTTTGCTGACGTCCTTAAACTTTCCGTTCTCGTTTTTGTATAAATAATCTCCTGCTAAAACATACGCATTATAATAGCCCGGGTTAGTAGCTACAAGGCTGTC
>JANMZR010000019.1:0-19518 GCA_031383555.1 Cytophagaceae bacterium
TCACGATATGCTTTTAACCCTATCCAATAAAATATAAGAGCCAAACTACTCCCAACTAGAGCTGTAATAGCAATTGAATATTTAATTGCATTTTCGTCATGAAACACATAATCAGTGATTAAGGCAACTATTAATGGGCCAAAACCCAATGCAATTATATTTAAAATAAACAAATATACAGCTGAAGCCAAAGCACGCACATTATTGGGCATTAGCTCTTGAATAGCAGCTGTTGAAGCACCAAAAGGGAAAGCACAAAAAAAGCTTGGAATTGCTAACATAACCAAAACATGGGTTTCATTTTTTAAAAGTGGAAAGAAAGAAAAGGCCAAAATGCCAATAGCTGCAATTATTCCTACTCTAAGTTTGCCATCAGTTTTACCTTTTTTGACAAGCCTATCTGCGAGCCAACCACCCGTAATGATACCTGAAGTGGAAAAAATACTAATTATTATACCATAAAGCCCTCCAGCTTTTTGAATTGACCACCCAAAATTCCTCACAAAATAGGTGGGAATCCAAGCGGTGCTAGCATAAGCTACCATAGAGATAAAAGTAATGCCCAAGGTCACACATAAAAAGGCTTTTCGCTTGGTTTTTATAAATTCAATTGCCTCTGACAACGAAATTTGTTTATTATCAATATTTTTATGTAATGAATTGCTACGTGCAGGTTCCTTTATTGTGGACACCAAAAGCGCTATTAATATACCAGGCAAACCAATATAAAAAAACAGCAATTGCCAGTGAAAAACATCACCAAAAATTGGAATATTTACAGTACCTCCATTGGGTAATGTACCAATTAATCCTGCACCAATCAAAACCGCTAAACCAGAACCAATATATATACCAGCCGAATAAACGCTTATGGCACGGCCTAATTTTTCTTTAGGAAAATAATCAGTAATAATAGAATAAGCAGGTGGTGAAAGTGCTGCCTCACCAACGCCTACGCCAATTCTGGCAAGAAAAAACTGAACGTACGTTTTTACCCCTCCACAAAGTGTAGTCATTAAACTCCATGCTAATATGCCCCAAATTATAATATTTTTCCGATTTTTCCGATCAGCTAATCGGCCTATTGGAATACCCAATATGGTGTAAAATAAGGCGAAACTTAGCCCCATTAGCAATCCCACTTGCGTGTCACTTAGTTGTAAATCTCGCTTGATTGGAATTACTAATAAACTGAGTATTTGGCGGTCAATAAATGACGAAATATAGGCAATCATGAGAACGAACACAACATACCAACTATAACGATTAGATTCAATAGGGTTTTCCATTTGTTTAGAGATTAATTAGTGCATAAATATTATCATAAAAATTTATAAAAACAAAAAAGCATATATATTAATGTAAAAATCAAGAAAGTCTATAAGGTTTAGATTTTTCAAACCTAAATTTGTATTTACAAATAAAAAAATCATTTATGCAATTTAAATCAGCCCTATTCGATCTCGATGGAGTAATCGTTGATACCGCAGTATATCACTTTCAAGCTTGGCGCAGGCTTGCTAATGAGCTAGGTTTTGACTTTACCGAACACCAAAACGAGCAATTAAAAGGAATTAGCCGAATGGAATCTTTAGATTTGATTTTGAGCTGGGGCAAAAAAACATTACACGAGTCTGAAAAATTGGATTGGGCTACTCGTAAAAATAGTTGGTATTTGGATCTGATAACCCATATGACATCCAAAGAAATATTGCCTGGTGTGAAAGAATTCTTAGATGAATTAAAAGATGAAGGCATAAAAATAGCTTTAGGTTCTGCATCAAAAAACTCCAAAATGATTTTGAATAAAATTGAACTATTTCATTATTTTGATGCGATTATTGATGGTAATAATATCACAAAAGGAAAACCTGACCCTCAAGTTTTTTTTTTAGGTGCGGAAGCAACCGGCTCATTACCTAGCGAATGTATAGTTTTTGAAGATGCTCAAGCTGGCATACAAGCGGCTAAAGCAGCTGGGATGTACGCAATTGGTATTGGGGACTCGAAGGTGCTTTCACAAGCAGATCTAGTAGTAAAAAGCTTTTTAGACCTAGATTTGAAAACACTTTTGAAAGAATTATAGTTTAAATTGCCAAAATTAAAGGTGTTAGCTTATAGGTAGGTGCCAATAACTTATTTGATGTATATCAGGTTGTTCATAAGCATTCAAGCAACTGAGTACTGGACGCTTTGTGTATTCACATAGACCTCAACAAATGGGCTTTAATGTGAGGTATATGTTTGCTCGATTAAATTTTAATTTCTAAAAATTACTCTTCATAAATAAATTATAAAAATGCCCAAGATTAAACTTAGGCATTTTTTATTATTGGAATAGATAAGCTATTTTCAAAAAAAAATCGATGCAATTTTATTGCCGAATTCTAATTTCAATTATTTATTAGAATCCATTAGTTATATTTAAGGAAAAATAACCTCTTTTCCACTATGACATTCAGTACAAAATCAATTATTGACAACTCCCCTATTTCTAACCTTCAATATGCAACTTTATTCGTATGTTTTGTAATGAATATGCTCGACGGAATGGATGTTTTGGTAATTTCTTATACCGCACCAGCCATTGCAAAAGCTTGGTCTATAAGCCCACAAACGTTGGGCTATGTATTTAGCTCTGGCCTTTTGGGTATGACAATTGGTGCTATTTTACTGGCTCCATTGGCAGATAAAATTGGCCGAAAAAACTTAATTCTCATCTCGGCTGCCATTATGGGCACTTGTATTTATCTTACTTCTTATGCAACAAGTATAAGTGGATTAATCATTTTTAGGTTTATATCAGGCCTCGGCATTGGCTCAATGTTAGCAACTACGGCTGCATTAACTGCAGAATATACACCTAACAAAACCAAAGATTTTTGGGTAAGTTTCGTTATTTCTGGCTACCCGATCGGGGCCGTAATTTCAGGTTTAATTGCGGCAAAGGTAATTCCAACAAACGGTTGGGCTTATATGTTTCAATTGGCAGGTTTTGCAACATTAATTACAATTCCATTGATATACTTTTTTGTAGCCGAGTCCTTAGATTTTTATGTGAAATCACAACCTAAAAATGCGCTAGAAAAGCTGAATGAAATTCTTAACAAAATGGGACAAAAAAGTGTACCCCAACTTCCAGAAAAGCAAATAAGTACTAATATTATACCTGTAAATAATTTATTGTCAGGTAATTATAGACAATCAACCATTCAATTATGGATAGGTTTATTTATGGCATTTGCAGCATTGTATTTCATGACAAGTTGGATTCCAAAGCTAGCTTCCAATGCAGGTTTATCGTTAAAACTTTCCATTTATGCAGGCACTGTTTTTAATATTGGTGCCTTTTTCGGAATCATTACCCAAGGTTATTTATCAAGCAAATTTGGTTTGAAGAAAACTATTGGAATTATATTTATTTGCACAGCAATTTTGATGGCATCATTCGGCCTCTTTATAGGGTCTGATCTAATTCTTCTGATATTGGCTTTTTTAGGTTTTGGTATTCAAGGTGGCTTTGTTGGCCTTTATGCGGTAGCCGCCCGCATGTATCCTACTGAATTTCGTGCTACAGGTGTAGGTTATGCCATGGGTGCTGGCCGAGTGGGAAGCATTGTTGGTCCACTTTTAGGAGGCTATTTGATTGGTGCAGGCTTATCAATTTCTTCCAATTTTCTAGTATTTGCCATACCAGCAGCGTTGGCTGGCATTATAACTTGGAGGCTTTCATCAAAAAACGTTAGTTAGTTTCGATCATTGATTTTTAGATATTTATATTTTTTATTGAATTGGATCGGGCTTTAGCCCGATTTTTAAAATTAACAGATAAGACTTTAGCCGAAACCCACTATTTATTTTGGCTAAAGCCAATTTAAATTTTATTTTTTAAAACGGGCTAAAGCCCATTGCAATTCAAATTATGGTATTACAGCATTTAGAGTGAACAGGATTTTAATCAAAAAATAATTGTGTTTAAAATTTAAACAAGATGCTTCTCACTGAGACTGTGAGAACTTGTTCTGAATAAACTACTTATTTGATTTTCACTCTAAAACCTGTAAAACCCAAATTATTAAAGCTAAAGCCCATTGCAATTCAAATTATTAAAGCTAAAGCCAATTTCAATTCAAATATTTATTGAGCAAAAAAAGCTTGAGACCTACAATATCTGCACTTTATATTCAAAATTTCTATTAATTTAAACAATTAAAATATTCCCATTTTCAACAAAACACCCACAAAACCGATGAAAAAAATATTATTATTTATTTTATTCTCTTTTCAAATAATTGCACAAAAAACAGCTTTACCTAGAAGTACGCCAGAAGCTGAAGGCGTTTCATCTGAGGCTATTTCAAAGTTTATCGATGCAGTAAACAATAGCAAGCATGAACTGCATAGTTATATGATATTGCGACACGGAAAAGTGGTTTCAGAAGGCTGGTGGAACCCCTACCGTGCCGATTTAAGTCATACGATGTATTCATGCAGTAAAAGTTTTACGGCAACGGCCATTGGCTTTGCAGTTACTGAAAAACTAATAACCGTTGAAGATAAAGTAGTTACATTTTTTCCCGATGATTTACCAAGCACTATTTCTCCAAATTTAGCCAAACTCAAAATCAAAGACCTATTAACTATGAGTGTTGGCCACGAAAAAGAAAACTCTGCCATGTCCACAAAAGACAATTGGATAAAAGAGTTTTTGAATACCCCCATAAAATATGAACCAGGAACCAAGTTTTTATACAATTCACCTGCGACATATATGTTATCCGCAATAGTGCAAAAGGTTACTGGTCAGAAAGTTATAGATTATTTGCAGCCACGTTTATTTGCACCTTTGGGCATTTCTGGAATTGATTGGGAAGTTGACACAAAAGGCATAAATGTAGGAGGCTGGGGTTTGCGCTTAAAAACAGAAGATATGGCCAAATTTGGTCAATTATTTTTGCAAAAAGGAAAATGGAATGGTAAACAAATATTACCTGAAAGCTGGGTAAATGAAGCCTCAACCATGAAAATAATGCAAGACCCCAATGCCACTCAAGCGAGAAAAGACTCTTCTGATTGGCTGCAAGGTTATTGCTACCAAATGTGGCGTGGTCGCAATAACACCTATCGTGCTGACGGTGCCAATGGCCAGATTATCATTGTTTTACCAGAAAAAGATGCGGTTATTGCTATTACCGCAGAAACCGCTAATATGCAAGGTGAATTCAACTTAGTTTGGAAGCATCTTTTACCTGCTTTTGAAGAAAAAAAAATAGCCAAAAATGCAAAAAACACTTTAGCTTTAAAAGATAAGTCTGCCAAATTGGCATTGCCAATTGCTCCGCAAAACATCAATTTGAGTGCAGAATCAGCAATTTCGGGTAAAACTTTTACTGTATATTCAATGGATAATTCCATGAAAAATGTTGGTTTTGAATTTGTAAACAATAAGCTCAATTTAACCTTAAAAACTGATTCCGCTTCTCATAAAATAGCTTTTGGAAATGGCCAATGGGAATTAAGTGAAACCACAAAATTTGGACCTTATTTGGTGGCTAGAGCAAAAGCAAATCGAAAGGGGTTGCCAATATTTAAAACTGCAGGGAGTTACACTTGGAAAGACAATAAAAACTTAGAACTAACCCTAAGGTATATTGAAAGCCCTCATACTGAAACTATTAACATTATTATTGATGACGATAAAGTGTCTCTTGATTTCGTGAATAATTTCAATAAAGGCCAAAAAAGGACTCTAACAAAAGCGATTTTACCGAAAAATACAGTTACAAATACAAAATTTGTAATTCGTGGCGATGACATGGGCTTTTCACACGCTGCCAACGATGCACTCATAAAAACTTTTAACGAAGGTATTGAAACCTCAATTGAGGTAATAGTACCATCACCTTGGTTTCCTGAAGCAGTAAAATTATTAGCACAAAACCCAAAAGTTGATGTTGGCCTTCACTTTGCCATCACTGCCGAATGGGACAATGTTAAATGGCGCCCTCTCACCGACTGCGCAAGTATTAAAGACAAAGATGGCTATTTTTATCAGATGCTTTTTCCCAATAAAAACTATCCAAATGGAGCCGTCCAAGACCAAAAATGGAAAGTGGAAGATGTTGAAAAAGAACTTCGAGCACAAATTGATATGGCCTTGAAATACATCCCTCGGTTAAGTCATATTTCTGGCCATATGGGAAGTACAGGTTTTGCGCCTGAAATAAAAGAAATGGCAAATAAAGTTGCAAAAGAGTATAATTTAACCATGGTAGATGTCGATGGCTTGAAAAACTTAAATACATCCTATATTGGCTTTGATATTCAAAATAAAAATACTGAGGAGCGAATTGAAGGCTTTATTGAAATGTTAAATAAAATGCAATCAGGTAAAAATTATGTATTTGTGGAGCACCCAGCTTTTGATACTGATGAGATGAGAGCTATCTATCATATTGGTTATGATGATGTTGCAAAACATAGACAAGACGTTGCCAATATATTTATGAATGAAAAAGCAAAAAAAGCGATTGTTGAAAAAGGTATTGAATTGGTGAGTTATAAGGAATTGTTGAAGTAATATATTTTATTTCGCCCAAATATCCTTGTATAAATCGCTTTTCTAAGCAATAATTTTGTAAAAACCTTAAAACTCTTTCTGATGAAAAATAAAATAGTGATGCTTATTTTTTCTGCACTTTTTTTAGTAAATAATTATTTGTTTTCACAAAATAATAATACTGTAATTGAGCCAATTTTATTTTCTGAGGTAGTTATTAACGATAGTTTTTGGAAGCCAAAATTAGAAATTGTGGCAAAAGCAACTCTTCAAACCTGTATTTTGAATACAGAAGTGAAAACAGGCAGAATCAGAAATTTTGAAAAAGTAGCACGAAAACTAAATGAAAAGCATGAAGGCATTTATTATGATGATTCTGATGTTTATAAAGCTATAGAAGCGATTGCATATTCTCTAAAAAATCATCCAGATGCAGAAATCGAGAAAAAGGCTGATGAATGGATAGATAAAATAGCAGCAGCGCAGGAACCAGATGGATATTTGAACACTTATTATTCATTAACAGGCCTTGAAAACCGTTGGTTGGACATGGAAAAACATGAAGATTACTGTGCCGGACATCTGTTTGAGGCTGCTGTTGCTTATTTTAACACCACTGGTAAAAGGACATTGTTAGATGTAGCCATACTTTTTGCCAACCATATTGATAAAACCTTTAGGCTGGCAAATCGTCCATGGGTTTCTGGCCATCAAGAAATTGAATTGGCCTTAGTGAAATTGTACAAAACCACTCAAAATACAAATTACTTGAAATTATCAGATTGGTTTTTGGATCAACGGGGCAAAGGACATGGAAAAGGTTTGATTTGGGATAAATGGAAAGACCCAGCCTACTGCCAAGATGCAATACCTGTAAAAGAGCAAAAAGAAATTACAGGGCATGCCGTAAGAGCCATGTATTTATATACTGGGGCAGCTGATGTGGCTGCTCAAAATGGTGATAAGGCTTACATGAAAGCAATGGACAACGTTTGGCAAGATGTTGTATTTCGAAACATGTATATAACTGGAGGAATCGGGTCGTCAGGTAAAAATGAAGGGTTTAGTAAAGATTTTGAGCTTCCGAATGAGGACGCTTATTGTGAAACTTGCGCCTCAGTCGGTATGGTATTTTGGAACCAACGAATGAATAATTTGACTGGGCAAAGTAAATATATAAATGTATTAGAAAAAAGCCTTTATAATGCTGCTTTAGATGGCCTTTCATTAACAGGAGATCGCTTTTTCTATGGCAATCCACTGGCCTCAAATGGTAGTCATTTCCGAAAAGAATGGTTTGGCACTGCTTGCTGCCCATCAAATATTGCTAGATTAATCGCATCCGTTGGTGATTATATTTATGGAAAATCCACAAATAGTTTATACATAAATCTGTTTATTGGCAGTAAAACCAACCTACTATTTGATGGCAAAAAAGTAGCAATAAATATGGAAACTGAATACCCCTACGAAGGGACAATTAAGTTAAAAATTGACCCCGAAACACCTACATCATTTGACTTGAAAATTAGAATTCCAACTTGGCTTGGATCAAAACCAGTAGAGGGAGATTTGTATCATTTTACGAATAAATCTATTGAAAAAATGACCATTTTAGTCAACGGAAAGTCCGTTAAATACTATGTTGAAAACGATTATGCTGTAATGCAAAAACAATGGCAAGCCAATGATAAAGTTGAGGTTTCATTTCCATTAACAGTTAAAAAAATCACCAGCCGAGATGAAGTAATGCAAAATAAAAATCGGGTCGCTTTACAACGTGGCCCATTAGTTTATTGTGTGGAAGGTGCTGATAATGAAGGCAAAGCATTGGATTTTATATTGGATGCTAATGCCAAATTTAATACAAAATTAATGGCGGTGGGTTTTGAAAAAACGATAGCATTAGAATTAGATGGAGTAATACTAAAACCCGATAAATCGGGCTTAAATGTAATTAAAACAAATAAAAAAATTACTGCAATACCTTATTATTTATGGTGCAATCGTGGTCAGAATGAAATGCAAGTTTGGTTGCCAACAAAATTTCAAACTTTTAAGGTAAATTAGTTTACACATTTTTTAAAATTTATTAATCAAAATAAATCTTATTAAATGGTATATTTCAATTATTTCATCCCCATCAGCGCAACAAAAGTATCGATGCCAGCCCATAAATTATCAATTCTAATATTCTCATATTTAAAGTTATAGTTAATATTATTTGTGATTAATCAAAACGTATCACACAAATACATTGCGCTCAAATCCAATTGTTTATCTATTTGATATGAATTAGGGTTGGCCTCGAGGCCTTGGGCGGTAATCATTGTTATAAATAGTTGCTTTTTGGTTTTCGTGGTTTCTTGAAATACATTACGTTTTCTTTGTAAATTCTGCAAAACTTCACTTGTGATAGTATACAAGCCATCATAATGCTTCATTTCGCAGATGTTTATGGCATTATCGGCTCTATCAATCAGCAAATCTATTTGGCAACCTTCTCTTTCGGCTTCTTTTCTTTTATAAAAACTATACTCGCTCGTTAAAATACCCGAAATGCCTAATGCTTGTTTTATGCCTTGAATATGTTTCATGCATAACGTTTCAAAAGCATAGCCACCCCAAGCTTTTGCGGTTGGTGTATTAAATTTTTTAAGCCAAAAATCATCGATATTTTTATTAGGTTCTATAAAATGGAGGTAAAACAAAGAATATTCGTCAGTTAGCCGAAAAATGGTATCTCGCTGTTTTTTGCCATAAGGTGTATATGATTTAATAAAACTGGAGGTTTCCAACTCTTCCAAAATACCCGACATTGCACCACCTGTATTGAGTTTGCTTTTCTCCAAAATTTCGGCACGAGTAAGGCCACTCCACTTGGTAGCCAATGCCCTTATTACTGCAATATGTTTTTCGTAATTCAAAAAAAGTGCCTTATTCAAATTATCAAATTCGCCGTAAAGTGGCGCTTTTTTACCAAAATAAGCATTATTAATAGCCTGTACGGCACTTTCACCACTTTGCACTTCTTTCAAATAAAATGGAATACCACCCATACCCATATAAAGCTGAATGATATTTTGGCGAGGCATAGTAATTGATTTTGATGCCAGAAAATATTCAGTCTCTTTCAGCGTAAAGGGCTGCAAATGAATCTTTTGCGTTACTCTATTATGCAGCCCACCTTTGTGATTGATAATATTGGTAATCATCCAAGAGGCCGACGAACCACAAATTACAATTACAAGATTTTGGTCAACTGCCCACGCATTCCAAAAATGATCAAATGCCTTTAAAAACTCAGAACTGTTTGATGCCAACCATGGTAATTCGTCAAAAAAAAGCACTCTTTTTTTCTTTGTTTTTTTACTTAAAAGTTGTTTTAATTGAGCAAAAGCAGCGAGCCAATTATTGGGAAAAGCGAGTAAATTACTCTCAGAAAAAAAATCATTTCTTGCCTCAACAAAATTTTGTAATTGCATTTTTTTACTGACATCTTGTATGCCTGTAATATGGTATACAATTTCCTTTTGATAAACCTTTTTAATCAAAAAAGTCTTTCCAACACGCCTACGACCAATTACAGCTAGCAATTCCGATTCCTTTGTTTCCAAGAAACCTCGCATTTTATTCGTCTCAAATACCCTTCCAACTAATGGAGCTTCGTTAAAATATCTTGCCATAAGTCATTTTTTTTAGTACTTATGGCAAAGATAACAAATTAATATTTCTGCCACAAGTCCTTTTTTCATATAGTTATGGCGGAATTATTTAAATTATAATCCTGCCATAAGTCATTTTTTTTAGTACTTATGGCAGGATTATTAAAAATAAAGAGGCTAATAATTTTACAATTCTGAACCCAAAAAAAAATATTCGCAAATCATTTCCTCCCATTCACAAAATACATTTTCAATTTTCCTCTATTTTTTACTTCTAGTTCACCTCTGTATTCACACGCAAACTTATCTTTGATTAGTTCATAGGTGTTTTCAGAAATATTAATACGCCCAGCATCAGAAGTTGATTCCATTCTTGAGGCAATGTTTACGGTATCTCCCCAAATATCATAAGCAAATTTTTTACTACCCACAACTCCAGCTACTACAGGGCCAGTATTTACCCCTATCCGAATATCAAAACGGGTTTCGGTATCAAAAGTCATTTGCTTTGAATTTTGCACAAATTCGGCTATTTCAATGGCCGCTTCAATAATTCTATAAGGATGGTCGCTGCTGGGGAAAGGCAAGCCGCCGGCACACATATAAGAATCACCCACCGTTTTTATTTTTTCTAGGTCATATTTTCCCATTATTTCATCAAATTTAGAGAAATAGAAATCGACGGTTTCCACCAATTCTTCTGGTGAAAGGCTTTCAGCATAATGGGTAAAGCCTTTAAAATCAGTAAATAACACGGTTACTGATTCAAATCTTTTGGCTTGTACTTTGCCAAATTGCTTTAGCTCAAGCGCTGTTTCTTCTGGTAAAATATTGAGGAGTAAATTGTCAGATTTATCTCTTTCTTCTTTAATTATTTTATCAGTTCGTTTTATAAACCGATACCTTCGGTACCAAACAATAGCGATTATTAAGAGTAAAATAGATGCAATTATTGTTGCTAAAGCAATGGTTTGTTGGTTTTTCTTTTGCAGTTGCAGCAAATCTACCTCCACTTGTTTTTGAGAAACTTCAAAATCAGTTCGGAGATCGGCTATTTTTTGGACAGATTGCAGATTGCTCACGCTATCCCTGTAAAGGATATGGTCTTTATAATAACTGTACGATTTTTTGAAATCGCCTAAATCTTGATAATATTCTGAAAGTTTAAGATTGGCATCAGATATTTGGTCTTTTAAGCCAAACTGCCGGGCAAGGTCTAGGCTTCTTTGGGCATAATTTAGAGCAACTTTCTTTTCTCCTTTTCCATTATAAATATCGGCCATTGATATTAAATAAACGCAAATAGGGTAAAAATCTTTGGCTTTTTCTAATATTACAACTGCTTCATTGATGCTTTTTTCTGCTAAATCATTTTCTCCAGTATTGGCATAAACCATTCCCAAATTGCCAATACTATAAGCAATTCCAGAAGAGTGATTTGCTTTTTCAAAAATAGTTTTTGATTCTAAGAAATAAGACTTAGCTAATTTATAATCCTTATGATTTAAATATTCATCACCAGCATTTAACAGTGCTGATGCATAATTTATATTGTCATCAGATAATTTTAATACATTAATTGCCTTTTTATGATATAAAATAGAATTTTTGTGATTATTGGCTATCGAATAAATAATTGCAATTGAAGTATATGCTGTACCTTCACCTATTCTATAATTTGCTTTCTTTGCTGCTTCACCACTTTTTATAAAGTAATCTAACGCTTGGTCTAAATTCCCAAGTAATTTTTTATTATTTCCTTTGAGCAAATAACCTCTATGTAGATATAAATTATTTCCTAATTCATTTGATAATGCTATAAGTTCTTCAGCATATTTTAATGATAAGTTAAGGTCGGCAACTTCATTAAAAGCTAAATTTCTAAGTAATTCTAACTTTAAAGTATCCTTTAATATATTTTTCTTATAAATTTGGGCAAGGCTATCTGCCACTTTCTGATTTTGACAGAAAACTGGAATATGATAAAAAAGAAAGCCTATCAATATAGAATAGGCTTTTGTTTTTAATGGCATAATAATAAAACTATGAATTCATTCTAATTGTTGGGTCGTCAGTGTCTGTAGAGTAATCAAGTCTTGTATAATTTATACTGTATTGTTCCGTCGAACCTGGTCCAACAGAAGGGGATACAATAGTACCACTAGTAGGAGGGGTATTAAAAATAATTAAATCTGAGTTATTTGGCACGTTTGCCTTTTTAACTACACTTGTAACCGACAGTATTGAAGATGCACCTTGAGGAGGGGTTGGATCCACCACCCATTGAACCGTATTACCAGGGTTAACAGACGTAGTTATAGTACCAACACCGTTATCTCCATCACTATCTCTTAATCTTAAATTTCTAGAATTCCCTACGCCTTGAAGGCTAACAAAAATGGTTTTATCTGCCATAATAATAATTTTTTAAAAGGTTTAAAATATTTTATGTGAATTTTTGAATAAATGTAATTAAAAAATTCAACAAACCTAATAAATCTTATTGAATGGTAAATTTCAATTATTTCATCCCCATCAGCGCAACAAAAGTATCAATGCCAGCCCATAAATTACCAATTCTAATATTCTCATTTTCAGCATGTTGGTTATTGTCATGATTGGCAATGGGCACTGTGATGGGTGTGGCTTTTAGGTAAGTTTCAAACAAATAAAGGGGCAGGCTCCCTCCTAGCCCGGGCAATGATACAATTGGTTCATTAACAGTACTTTGCACCGCTTTTATAACTGCTTTCGAAAAGGGCAAATCCATCTTGGTGCGCTGCGCATTATAGCCACCATCACGCACGGTTACACGAGCAATGTTGGCGTATTTCATGCGCTCGGCTTCTGTAGGTTCACGATCTGTTAATACAAAATAGCCTTGGTTTTTAATATGGTCAATCACTTTTTGTGGTTGGCGTTTTGAATCGTTGCCCAAAACCAAACGCAAATCTAATGTTGCCAAGGCAAATGTAGTAATTACATTGGTGGCCAAACGACCCGCATTGGCTGATTGAATGCCATTGATATTCAAAGAAGGTTGATTGATTAACTCAATGAGGGATTTACCACCCCCATCCGGCAATGCAAAACCTAATTCCTCTCTCATTTGCTCGTCCACTTTTGGGGCAATGGCAATGGCCTTTTTTTCTGATTCTGTCAATGGAGTCACATCATCATAAAAGCCTTTTACCAATACTTTACCTGTTCTATCTTTCATGGAGGCCAATAATTGCACCAATTTCATGGCTGGGTTGGGTGTCCAATTGCCATAATGCCCTGAATGCAAGGGTCTTTTGGGGCCAAAAACTTTCATATCCATATTTACATCGCCACGCACACCAAAGTTTACAGCTTTTCTACCCGTCTGATTAACAGGCCCATCACAAATAATCCATTGTGTATGGCTGAGTTTATCTTTATGTTTTTGCAAAACTTCTCCCAAATGAACAGAACCAGCCTCCTCCTCGCCTTCGAAAAAGAATTTGAGGTTTACTGAAGGCTTTTGACCCGATTTTGTTAAAATATCATAGGCATTTAAAATAGCAAAAATTCCTCCTTTGTCGTCTGAAGCTGAGCGAGCGTAAATTCTGTAATCGTCATTATAAGCTTCACTTATCAATGGAAAAGGAATTTCGGTGGCTCCTTTTTCCAAAGAGCCATTGTATAATTTTGGTTTGAATGGGTGCAGACCTTCCGCCCAATTGTTGGGGTTTACAGGCTGCCCGTCATAATGCGCATAAAACACAATAGTTTCTTTAGCACCTACATTTATTTCACCAAATACCACTGGTGGCATACCATTGGTATAGCCATCCAAATATTGCACAAGAATGCCACGGTTTTCCATCATTTTACCCACAAATTTGGCGGTTTTATTAATATTTATCGTATCGGAAACTACATTAGGAATGGAAAGCAACTCAACAAATTCGGTTATATATTTATGTTTATCGGAACTTGAAATAGTTATTTTTTGAGCAAATACTAATTTATTTGAAAATAATAAAAATAAAGTCAATACATTGATTTTCAGGTATTTAATCATAATATTTAGTGAAAAAAGTTTGATTTGGAAATATAGATTATAAAAATACTGAAAAATATTTAAAAAGCTTTGTAACAAAATATAACAAAGCAATACTAATTGATTAATAAATCTGGATTTTGAAATAAAACAAAAGCTGGTTATGGTTTTTGCTTGTGGCTTTTTGAAACTGTCTTTCAAGTACTTTACAAAAGGCAAACTTTAACTTCCCTTTTATTCTTAAAACTCATAAATCAAGCCTATTGTAGGCACACCTGCACCGGAAGCATTATCCAAAATAAAAGGTACAGCATTGCTTCCATTTTGGTTTATTGGATTACCATCATTCGATTCGAAGTCGGTACCTTCTGCATTTCTTTTGAAAGTATAATTGGGATTTGCGAAATTTTGGGCCTGCAATACGTTTGTAATATCGATGTAAAAATCTAAAAGTGAGCTTTTATAATTCCACTTTTTATCTACACGCAAATCCATTGAGCTAAAGCCTTTTAGCCTTAAAGAGTTTAATTTTGTATAGTCTAAAATGCCAGTTCCTAAAGTCAAATAATTTAGCTGTGAAGCTTGCAAATCAAAAGGAGTATAGGGGGCTCCGCCTTGGTAACGGTATTTTAGGCCAATTTCCCAATTTCTGGGTAATTTATAACCACCCACAAACGACACTAAATTAGTGGCATCCCAAGCAGTAGGTATAAGCTTACCATTTGCTCCTGAAAACTCTGATTTGAACCAAGTATAACTAAATACTGCAAAAAAGTTATTGGTTAGCTTCTGCTGTAAAAACAATTCAAAACCTGAGCTTCTCCCCTTTCCAATGGTATTGATTGCTTCATTACCCAATACATTAAAGTCGCCACCTTGGTTAGCCAATGATGTGCCATCAGCAATTGAAACAGGATAATTACTGTATTTTTTATCAAAAGCCTCAATGGTTACTCTTGTACCAGTACGTGGCAACCACTCTATTCCTGCCACGTAATGGTCTGAAGTTGTGTAATTTGCGTTTTTATTTACCAAAACACCCATATTATTTCTAAAACCCAGAATAGTATAAGGTGGTATTTTGAAATAGCGCCCAACGGACGCACTCAAATTTATATTTTCTGTTAAAACATAGGAAATATTTGCCCTAGGTGAAATCGTTTTCAGTGGATTATTTCCAGTATCAGTAAAGCTATTCATATCGGATCTTACTCCAATAGAGGTATTTAATTTATCTTTGAAGTAACCTCTTGAAACCTGGGCAAACATTCCATATCTCCAAAAATCGATTCCATTTTTGGGAACATTCACCAATATCTCTGGCTGAACTACTACTCCATTTCCATTTTTTACTTCTTGACGAATTCTATTGAATGTTTCATTTCTATATCTATTTTGTTGAATAACTCCCCCAATATTGTATTTCCAGCCACTTGTATATTTGTTCAAATCGAAACGCAATTTATGCTCAGCTTCTGTTGAATGAATCTTCAATTGGCGCTTGGCTTCATTGCCTTCGTCGTTGTCATAAAATTTATCAATATCATTATCCATTCTATTAGCTGAAAGCGCAATATTCCAAAAACCATCATTTACTAAATGTTTTAGAGCAAAACCTGTAGTATTATTCCATTGCTTAATACTTGATAATGAGCGAAGTATATAAATATTTTCGGGAGTAGATTCACGTGGCACTCTAAAACCAAAGTTGTCAATTGCACCTAAACCCAGTGCCGTAAAAGTTGTTTTTGGTGATAACTTGCCTGTAATTTTATATTGAAAATCCCAATAATCCGGTAAAAAGGGTAAATCAATAGCTTTAAAAAGCAATTGTAAATAAGAGCGACGGACAGAAGAAAGATGCGTCCATTTTTTATTTTTTGAAAGTGGACCTTCTAAAGTAGCAGCAGTTTCGGAAGCACCGATTCTGATGTTTCCTTGCGCTTTTTCAGTATTACCAGTTCTTTGTTTAAATTGTAAAACAGATGAAAGTGCATTGTCATAACGGGCATCAAATGAAGATGATGAAAGGGTTACATCTTCAATAAACGACACATTTAGTATGCCCACTGGCCCGCCGGATGAGCCTTGTGTCGAAAAATGGTTGATAACTGGCACCTCAATTCCATCCAAAAAAAACACATTTTCGTTGGGCGCTCCACCTCTTATTATAATATCGTTTCTGAAGCCTCCGCCTGCAGTTGTACCACCTACGCCTGGTAAAGCCTGAATCACTTTAGAAATATCAAAATTTCCACCTGGATTGGCCTTAATTTCATCAACAGTAAGCTTTTGCACCGACAAAGGTGTAATTTCATTAGCCGCTTTAACTTTATCAGTAGTTACCCTAACTTCTTGCAATTGAGTAGATTCTGGCTCCAATTCAAAATTTATAGTATTTGCATTTCCTGAAGTAATATTTACATTATATCTAATTATTGTTTTATAGCCTATATAAGAAGCTTTTAAGTTATAAGCTTTAATTGGAATATTTTTTATTGAAAAATTACCCTCAATATCAGTCGATGCCCCAATTGTTGTGCCTTCAATGGAAACCGTTGCACCAATTAATACCTCTTGTGTATTTTTATCTAAAACTGAACCAGAAATGGAACCAGTGGGTTTATCTTGTGAAAAGGTTGAAAATGAGGTAATTAAAAGTATTAAAATTGAAAAAATCGGTTTCATAATTTTGTTTTTACTTTGAAAATTGTAATTGTTAGCATATACAATTAATAACACGCTACAAAAGTAAAGTGTTTTCATTAAATGGGTAATTGGTTCAATTGAAAACTTCTTTTTGGATGAAATAATGTAACAGAATAAAATATGCAGCAATAGCTAGTTGCTTAAATTTTGTTAATTTTGGGAATAAAAATAAAGGTATTTCAGGATTTAGAGTGAAAAAGATTTTTTTAACTAAACAATAAATGATTTTAAATTTAACAAGTTGTTTCTCACTGAGTCTGTGACCTTCGTTAGCATGACATCCCAGTGGATGTCCTCCAGAGCCGCAAAGCTGGCGATGGAACTTGTTTCTAGTTGGCATTTCGTTTGGTTTAAACTCTAAATTCTTTAAATCCAAAATAAATAATAAAAAATATTTACCAGAATAATATGCCCAAAAACAAAACCGCAATCATCACAGGAGCTGGCCAAGGAATTGGCTATCAAATTGCTATCCAATTAGCAGAAGAAGGTTATAATCTCGTAATCAATGACTTAGATAATAATTTATTAGAAAAATTACAAGAAAAAATTAGTGCAGAAACTTGCAAAATAGTAACTGGCGATTGTAGCCAAATTGAAGTAGTTGATAGTTTGGTAAAAGCTGCCATTGATAATTTCGGGAGTTTAAATACAGTTATTGCCAATGCAGGCATCACTACTTTCGGTAAGTTTTTAGATTATAAGCCGGAGTCGCTCGACAAGCTTTTGGAATTGAATATAAAAGGCACATTTTTTTTAATTCAAAGAGCAGCTCGTCAAATGGTTGCTCAAAAATTGAGCGGCCAAATTGTATTAACCTCCTCAGTAACAGGTCATTTAGCACATGAAAACTTAGTGGCTTATGGAATGACCAAAGCTGCAATTGAGCAATTGGCCAAAAATTTGGTGGTGGAATTGGCACCGCTTGGTATTACAGTTAACTGTGTTGCGCCAGGCTTTACTGAAACAGAAAGAACGCTAAAAGACGAAATAGGAACGGAAATTTGGAATAAAATCACCCCAATGCATAAGGTAGCAAAAGTTGAAGACATTGCTAATTTAGTGTGCTTTCTAGTTTCAGAAAAAGCTACTCATATTACTGGACAATCTATCGTTGTGGATGGCGGTTGGACTGCAGTTGGACAAAGCCCCTATAAGACAGCCCCATAGGGGAGCAACCAGCTGAAAATTTTGAGATTTGAAATTCAAATTTCAGTTTATTTGGTAAATTTGTTAATAAATCAATAATTCAAAAACTACTATTTTATTCCCCCATGGGGCGGTCCGACGAATCGGTTAGGGGTGATGGAACAACTATCAATTTTCAATATAATTCCAGAAGTTGAAAAGAAAATATTCTTGGATATTTACGGCATTTCTTTTTATGATAACGCCAGAAAAACGCTAAGACTAAAAACCCTTGAATGGCCAGAAGTGCCTCAAAACCTGAAAATAGGTTGTAGACTTAAAACTTTAAGCCTTTTCCCGGAAGGTACTATTTATAAAATTGATGCAAAAATAGTGAGGAATAAAAAGGGTTATATTTACCTTTCTGCTATTAGAAAAAACCCATTGCTCCCTTCTTTGGAGTTTTTCAAGCATAATCAATCGTTACTTATTGAATCAAAAAAGGCCTCAAAATGATTTTGAGGCCTTTTTTGTGTAAATTTTATTGTTTGCAGGAATACGCCTATAAGCGTATTCCTACATAAGGAGGGTGCTAAATTTTACTTATCTAAAATAATCGCAGGAATCTTTTGCTCAGCCACTAGTTTATTGAATGCCGGCACTTTTTTATCTATAATGTCTTTTAGTTTATTCAATTGCACCTCAATTCTAGACTTCAAATCATTATAAACAACATAAGAGTTAGCCGTTGGTTTTGTATCTGATTGTGCTACTCCAGAGCCCACACCTGCCATTTTGTCGTTCAACATTACTGGAAAAGCCAATACATCTTGTGGTGCTTTCGCTTTTGGCTGCATCAATTGCGCCTCTATTTCATCTAATTCGGTATTGATAGGCTTGGCTTCTTTCTTTAATTTTGCCGCCAGAGTGGTATCTTTCAAACTTTCAATATAACCATTTATTTGCGGCCGAATTTTCCTAATTTGATTAATTGCCTTATGTGCATCAGTTACAGAATTATTCACTTTTTGGATAAAATCAAAAGATTCTTTATAGTCGGCATCGGTTTCCTTTTTGCGAGGGTCTTTCAATATTTGAAAAGTTTGCTCACCCAAAACCGCTTTTTCCTCCATTAATACCACTTTATATTGGCCTGGAATCGCTTGAACTCCAGCACCATTACCTGCCCACATGATATTTGTACCATTTACTGAAACGGCATCAGGATAACGCATATCCCAAACAAATGAATTTAACCCAGCTTGCGCAGGAATGGTACCTGGTCGATTAATTGTCACATCTTCATAGAAATCTTTTGATATTTTGATTGGTTCACCCTTTTTATCTTTAGTAGATGAATAAGTAATCACTGTATCATTTGCCATTGTCAAAAACACTAATTTTAACTCTTTATTAGTTTTGTTTTTCAA
>JANMZR010000099.1:0-2267 GCA_031383555.1 Cytophagaceae bacterium
CCTCTACTTGGTCTTTTGAAATTTTGCCCAAACCAAAATATTTACTTTGTGGATGTGAAAAATACATGCCCGAAACGGCAGAAGCTGGGTACATGGCCAGACTTTCTGTGAGTTGTATGCCAATCTGATTTTCAGCATCTAAGAGTTCAAAAAGTGGTCGTTTTAAATTATGATCCGGACAAGCTGGGTAGCCTGGCGCAGGGCGGATGCCTTGGTATTTTTCTGAAATAATTTCTTCATTAGATAAGCTTTCAGTTTCTACATAAGCCCAATATTGAGTGCGTACTTTTTTATGTAAAAGTTCTGCAAAAGCTTCAGCAAATCTATCAGCTAAAGCCTTGACCATGATGGCGTTATAGTCGTCTAAAGCAGCTTCAAATTCCTTGGCTTTTTCATCTGCCCCATATATTGCCACTGCAAAGCCACCAGTATAATCTCGAACACCAGTTTCGGCTGGAGCAATATAATCGGCAATACTCATGTTGGGTAAACCACTTCCTTTCAGGCCCTGTTGCCTCAAATGTTGGTATTTGGCAACTATTTCGTTACGGTTTTCTTTGTAAATTTTATGATCGTGTGCCAAATCGGAGCATGAACTTGAATGACCTTCATTTAGTATCTCATGGGCAAATATCAATTGAGTATCATCATCAACCGTATTTGTTGGCCAAAAGCCAATTACAGCCGAAGCTTTTAACCATTTTTTTTGAATAAGCTTAGCTAACATTTCTTGAGCATCAGCAAAAAGCTGAGTGGCTTGCTCGCCTACTACGCTGTCAGTGAGTATTTTAGGGTAACGCCCGTGCAAATCCCAAGTTTGGAAAAAGGGTGTCCAATCTATAAATTCTGCAATTTCTTTTAAGGAATAATTTTCAAAAACTTTTGTACCTAAAAATTTCGGTTTCTTGATTTCTGTTTTTTCCCAA
Organism: Cytophagaceae bacterium; assembly: GCA_031383555.1. Classification (GTDB taxonomy): domain Bacteria; phylum Bacteroidota; class Bacteroidia; order Cytophagales; family Spirosomataceae; genus JANMZR01. Next base: position 927 of record JANMZR010000099.1, read on the forward strand.
TCAATTTTTAACTTATTTTTACGAGCATCTGTAAGTGAAATATAGTTTTTGGCAGTTTGCTTGCCAGCATATTCTTCTCGAAATTCTACATATTCTTGTTTCACTTCGGCCTTATAATTTTCGTTCAAATCAGGGCTCAATAAATTACTTGCCACTGGAACCGACTTCGAAGCATCTAATACATAAACCACTGATCCTGAATAATGTGGATCAATTTTTACAGCCGTATGTACACGAGAGGTAGTAGCCCCACCAATCAAAAGAGGTATTTTCATACCACGCTTTTCCATTTCTTTGGCTACGTACACCATTTCATCCAAACTAGGTGTAATCAAACCACTTAAACCGATGATGTCTACATTGTGTTTTTGAGCTTCATCTAGTATCTTTTCTGCTGGTACCATTACGCCTAAGTCAATGATTTCGAAGTTATTACAGGCCAATACTACTCCCACAATATTTTTACCGATATCATGAACGTCGCCTTTAACGGTTGCCATAAGTATCTTCCCTGCATTTTGCGACATGTCGCCGTTACGGAGTTTTTCTTCTTCCAAAAAGGGCAAAAGAAAAGCCACAGCTTTTTTCATAACCCTTGCAGACTTCACCACCTGCGGTAAAAACATTTTTCCAGAGCCAAACAAATCTCCAACTACGTTCATTCCGTCCATCAATGGTCCTTCAATTACTTTTAGCGGACTTTCATATTTTTGCCGAGCTTCCTCAATGTCTTCATCAACAAAATCAGTAACCCCTTTCACCAAGGCATGGGTAATTCGTTCTTCAATTGTACCAAAACGCCATTCCAAAACTGCTTTCTCGGTCTCGGCTGATTGGCCTTTCATGCCTTCTGCTATTTCTAAAAGACGGTCAGTGGCATCTTCTCGACGATTTAAAAGTACGTCTTCAATTCGCTCCAAAAGGTTTTTTTCAATATTATCGTAAATTTCCAACATTGTTGGGTTTACAATTCCCATATCCATACCTGCTTTTCGGGCATGGTATAAAAAAGACGAGTGAATGGCCTCACGCATTTTGTTATTGCCTCTGAATGAGAACGATACGTTTGAAACACCCCCACTAATATGCGCATGAGGTAAATTTTCACGTACCCATTTTGTGCCTTCAAAAAATGAAATTGCATTGATTCGATGTTCCTCGATTCCTGTTGCTACGGGGAAAATATTCAAGTCAAAAATGATGTCGGCAGGATTAAAAAGTACTTTTTCTACCAATATATCATAGCTTCTTTTTGCAATTTCGCAACGTCTTTGGGTGTTATCTGCTTGGCCAGCTTCATCAAAAGCCATCACAATTACAGCCGCACCATATTGTTTGCAT
>JANMZR010000233.1:0-3699 GCA_031383555.1 Cytophagaceae bacterium
GATGAACTTTTTGTATATGAAAAGGAAGGTGAATATCAAGCTGGCCATTACAGGTATATGTTATCACTTCCTGTTTTGGGAGAGATATTGCAAAATATGTTGGATGCCGGCATCCCATTTCCAACTTTTCAAATTGATCATGTTGCCAATTTTTCACACGGCAACCTGCTTTTCATTACTTCTGAGCATTTCCCTGAAATGCATGATACTTTCAAACGCTTCGCCAAAGTTTTTGAACAGACCTATACTCGTTTTCTTGACCTCCAAAAAGCAGAGGCTAGCGCTCAGGAGGCCATCAAACAATCGTCCCTCGACCGTGTTCGTGGCGAAATAGCTTCCATGCGTACTGCAGATGATCTCTCTCGCATCACACCCGTAGTATGGCATGAGCTTACTGCACTTGGAGTGCCGTTTTTTAGATGTGGTGTATTTATTATTAAAGAAAAAGAGCAATTAGTACATGTATATCTATCTACACCAGAGGGCAAATCTCTCGCTGTATTGCATCTTCCATTTGAGGGTGCTGAGCTTACCGTCAATGCTGTGGATCATTGGCGAAGGCAACAAACCTATGCTGCCCATTGGGATCGTGAGCAATTTATGGCTTGGGTACAAACTATGCAAACACAAGGTCAGGTGCAGTCTGCCACAACCTATCAGGGGGCTGAATCGCCTCCAGAGTCATTGACATTGCAGTTTATCCCGTTCAACCAAGGAATGCTTTATATTGGCAGTACTAATGCACTGAATGAGGATCAGCTTTCATTAGCAAAGGATCTTGCTGCTGCATTCTCAGTAGCCTATGCACGATATGAGGACTTTAAAACGATTGAGAATACGCTGTCAGAACTCAAAGCGGCGCAATCACAACTCATCCAATCTGAGAAAATGGCAAGTTTGGGAGAACTCACAGCTGGCATAGCCCATGAGATTCAAAATCCGTTGAATTTTGTGAATAATTTTTCTGAGGTTTCATCAGAAATGATAGATGAAATGAATGAGGAACTAGAAAAAGGTGACATTGTAGAGGCAAAAATTATTGCTGAAGATTTAAAACAAAATCTTATTAAAATTAACCACCATGGCAGCCGAGCCAGCAGTATCGTAAAAGGCATGTTGGAACATTCCAGAACCAGCAGCAAAGAAAAGGAGCTTACTGATATCAATGCGCTGGCGGATGAATACCTCCGCCTTACCTACCATGGTTTAAGGGCTAAAGAGAAAAACTTTAATTCGGATTTCAAAACAGATTTTAATCCGAATTTACCAAAAATCGAAGTTTTTCGTCAAGATATGGGACGTGTGCTTTTGAATTTGATTAATAATGCTTTTTGGGCTGTGAAAGATGTTGAAAAACCTTTGGTAATCATTTCAACTAAAACTATTGATAATCAGGTTAATATCTCAGTCAAAGACAATGGTTCCGGCATGTCAAAAGAAGTCCAATCAAAAATATTTCAACCCTTTTTCACTACCAAACCTACTGGACAAGGCACAGGCTTGGGGTTAAGTTTGGCTTATGATATTGTAACTAAGGGGCATGGGGGGACTATTGAAGTGGAAAGTGTGGAAGGAGAGGGGACGACGTTTATTTTTAGTTTCCCAATTGTCTGAATCACAGATTAATGAGATTAAAAGATTACACAGAATATTATATGCAAGAGCAATTTAAACATAAAGAAATAACTGAAAAAATTATAGGAGCTTCATTTGAAGTACATAAATTTTTAGGTAATGGATTTCAATGATTAATTTACCAAAGAGCATTGGCATGGGAATTTGATCAAGCAGGGCTAAACTTTGAGAGGGAGATAGAACAAGAAATATTTTACAAATATCTTCAAGACCCAATTGGAACAAGAAGAGCCGATTTTGTTGTGGAAGGGAAAGTTTTGGTAGAATTGAAAGCTATTATTTTATTGGAAGATGTACATATTGCTCAGGTTTTGAACTACCTGAGAGCATACAAACTCGAAGTTGGTTTATTGATCAATTTTGGAAGTAAAAGTTTAACATTTAAAAGACTTGTATTATGAAAATAAAATCAGTGAAATCCATAAATCCTTTTAAATCTGTGATTCAGACGATTTATGATATTGTGACGAAAGGGCATGGGGGGAGGATGGAAGTTGAGAGTGTAGAAGGTGTGGGAAGTGAGTTCATTATTCAATTACCAATAAATAACAAATAATGAAAAGAGCATTTTTATTGACTATTATACTTGCAAATTTATACGGCAATGGCTTTGCCCAAATCGTTGATGGGCCACCCGGATATGTGGATAGCCTGAAATATCAATCAGCAATGGCCAAAGATGATACAAGTCGTGTGTTGGCACTGGCACATTTGAGTTGGACTTATGCCTTCATCGATTTTGATTCTTCTGCTATATACAGTCAACAAGCGCTGAAACTTGCTCAGCATGTAAAATTTCATAAAGGGGAAGTGAGAAGTCTATATGGCTTGGGAAACGCATTTCAAACAAAAGGCGAAATGCCCAAGGCATTGGATCTGTTTTTCAAAGCCTTGCAAATGGCCGAAAGAAATCATTACCAGTTGGAAAAAGCAATGTGCTTAACCCATATTGGAACAGTATTTCTTGATTTGAATGATAATCCCAAAGCGATCAGCTATTTTAATAAAGCGAATAAGATAACTGCAACTATTAAAAATGAAAAAGAGGCCGAAAATGTAAAAAATCTAACGGACATCAATCTTGGGCAGGCTTTAGCTCAAAATAAACAACTGGATTCCGCTTCCATCTGCCTCGAAAATCTTTATAAAAGAACGTTGCATAATAAATACTGGCATCCGGCTGTGTTAATTTTTTTCGGTGACCTTCAATTCCGTTTGGGCAAAAAGCAGGTTGCACTGGATTACTTACACGAAAGTCTTGAAATATTTCAGAGCAGAAAGGGGCATCTCAGTACGGCAGGTGCCTGTTTATATTTAGCAGGATTTTTCAAAGAAATGAACCAGCCAGATTCCTGTATTTACTATGCCAGGAAAGGCCTTGCAGAGGCGCAAATTATCAAGCTTACAACACTGACATTGCTGATCAGTAAACTATTGGCCGAGCAATATGAAAAGAGAGATATCAATCAGGCTCATCATTATTTAAAAATTGCAATGGCAGCCAATGATGAATTATACGGTGCTAAAAATGTACAGGACCTGCAGAAAATTGTTTTTGATGAACAGGAACGTGAGCAGCAAGTAGAGTTTAATAGAATTGCCTATGAGAACCGGATGAAACAATATGCATTTGCAGCCGGTTTATCGATCGTGCTTCTTATTGCTTTCTTTCTTTACCGCAATAACCGGCAGAAACAAAAAGCCAATGCTATTTTGGAAAATACCCTTTCAAAACTCAAACAAACCCAAACCCAACTCATCCAATCCGAAAAATTAGCCTCATTAGGTGAACTCACCGCAGGCATTGCGCATGAGATTCAAAATCCTTTAAATTTTGTGAATAATTTTTCTGAGGTTTCATCAGAATTGGTCAGTGAAATGAAAGAAGAATTGGCAGTTGGCAATCAGCAATCGGCCAATGAAATAGCAGATGATTTACAGCAAAATTTAGAGAAAATCACACTCCATGGCAAGCGAGCAAGTAGTATTGTAAAAGGCATGCTGGAGCACTCAAAAGCCAGTTCAGGAGAAAAAGAACCAACTGATATCAATGCTTTAGCTGAT
>JANMZR010000133.1:0-41445 GCA_031383555.1 Cytophagaceae bacterium
AAATCAGAGACGCTCGGAGCCAAGCCCCCCGAAGGTGCGATCGTGCTGTTCGACGGCACCAACGTCGATGCCTGGCAGAACGGGAAAATCCAGGAAGGCTCACTGCTGGGAATATCACAGAATTTATATTGTATGTATATATTTTGACTTGGCCAGTTACTGCTTTAGGTTGGACCACCTCACAGATTCAAAGGGCAGCGGCTTCACAGAAAAGAATAAATGAGTTTTTGCAAGAAAAATCTGAAATTATTTCTAAAAAAAATATTGATAGAGAAATAGAAGGTAATATTAAGTTTGATAATGTGAGCTTCACTTACCCCGATTCGGGTATTGTGGCTTTGAAAAACTTCAGTTTAAATGTAAAAGCTGGAGACTCTGTGGCAATATTAGGTACTACTGGCTCTGGCAAAAGTACTATTGCCAATTTACTATGTAGGCTCTACGACGCTACTGAAGGCCAAATTGCTATTGATAGGTTGTCAATTAAAGATTTTAATGTAAACCACCTTCGTGAAAATATAGGTTATGTGCCTCAGGATGTTTTTTTGTTTTCAGATAGTATTTCCAATAATATTAGGTTTGGCAAAAACGATATGACACAAGAGTCAATTGAAAAAGCGGCTCAAAATGCTGATTTATATGACAATGTGATTGATTTTACCAAAGGATTTAATACAGTATTGGGCGAGAGGGGTATTACACTTTCTGGAGGCCAAAAGCAACGCCTTTCAATAGCTAGAGCCATTGCTAGAGAGCCTAAAATACTTATTCTTGACGATTGCCTTTCTGCTGTTGATACAAAAACTGAGAACGCTATTTTAAATAATTTAGAGAAAATTATGGAAAATAAAACGACAGTAATTATTAGCCATAGAGTGTCATCAGCCAAGTTAGCAAATAATATAATTATGCTTGATAATGGAATGGTGGTTGAGGAAGGCACACACGAATCACTATTATTGAAAAACGGTTTTTATAAAGAATTGTATGAAAAGCAACTTCAGGTTGAAGAGGTTTAATTTTATGCAAAAAAAATAGTGAATGAAATTGTTCTCATTCACTATTTCAAAGAAATGATTTAACTAAGCGGCTTTTTGACCGAATAGTTTACCAGCTAAAAGTGCCAAGATTGATCCACCAGCTCCATTTAGGAGTGTGCCAATTTATAAACGCCATCAGGGTTTTAAACCAGCTGTTGCAGCGGTAGTTTTACCACCAAGGCTATCAAATAAGCCAAGAGCAACATTTGTGATATTACTTTGATTGTATTTCACTAATGGAAAATAGTTGCTTAAAACCAACTACTGCTCCAACTACTGCTTGAGTTTCATTAGTCATTATAAAGAATAAATGGTTAGTGATTAAAAAAATAGTTTGGGCAGGGAAATTGCAAGTTTTTATTTTAATTGCAATATTTTTGCTTTTTTCTTTTTTTTTAATTAATGTATTTACCACTTATTCTGTTAAGTTCTATTTCGTTAATTTTAGCGGTAAATTCGGCTTCAATTAGTCGGGTTTCGGCAGCAACGGCATTTCGTTGTACCTCTCTTAATTCATAGGCAGTGGAATTACCCACTCTATATCTTTCAAAGGCAATTTCGGTATTTAAATAGGCTATTTTATAGTTTTCTGTTTCGAGTTTTATGAGTTCTAAGGCGTTTTTATAATTTTGAAAACTACGCTCAACCATCAAATTCATTTGATTAATTACATCTTTTTCTTGTATTTGATTTATTTCTGAAACCAACTTTGCATTTTCAATTCTACGTTTCAAATTATAACCATCAAAAATATTTATGGATGCACGAAGGCCATAGTTAAAAGCCAAAAACTGTGATTGTTTGGTAGCCTGCGGGGCTCCAGCACCTATATTATTTAAGTTGTAATTATAGCCGGAGAAAAAATCAAATACTGGCATTTGAGCCGCCTTTTGAGCTTTTATATCCAAATCGGCCAAATTATTATTCAATTTGGCTTGATTTAAGGTAGGGTTTGAACTCAAAGAAGCCGCTTTTATACTTTCAACATCCAAAAACTGATCAATATCTATGGAGTCAATAGTGGCAAAAGAATTCGTTGGAAGCTGCACTAATAAATTGTTCAAAGCCATTTTTGTATTATTTACAGCTTGTTCTGCCGCAATTAAGTCAGACTTGTCTTGGTTATAATCTACCTGTGATGATAGAAAATCTACTCGAGAACCCTGCCCAACATCATAGCGATCTTTTGATAGTTTGAGCCGATCATTAGAAATTTCAAGCCCCTTTTTTAAGTTCTTCACTCTTTTTTCTCCTCTTACAACATCGTAATAAGTTGACAATACTTGGGCAACTGTGTTTACGATAATGCTTTTAGCATTGTTTTCTGCCAATTGCTGTAATTTGCCAAGCTGGTTTCGAGCAATATACATGCCTTTACCATTAAATAATGTCCAGGTTAAGCTTATACCAGCATTCCCTGTATTATTCTGAACACCTTTTCTGTTGATAATCGGCAACTTTTCATCGAAAAATTTCAGCTCAGTATTATTAATATTATAATTTCTTTGAACATTACCGATAATTGTAGGCAGCATACCTGCATTGCCTTTTGTATTATTTGACTCGGCTAATTTAATTTGAGTATTACTTATTTTTATAGCATAGTTATTTTGCAAAGCAATTGAAATGGCTTTCTCAGGACTAAGCATTTCCTGACAAAATATACACTTTGAGGCTATTAGTATTGTAAAGAGTAAAGTGTTTTTATACATGTAAGTGAATTATGGAAAATTAAAATTAGGATTTAAAATTAAATATTTAAGCTTGCTTTATAGGTTAAATGATAGAATTTTATTCTTTTATTTGACATCTCTCGTTAATGAGCAAATTTAGATTTTCTTTTATTTTTAAGCTTGTAATCCTGTTATCGAAATCATCTTTATAAAGTGCTTTAAGTTCTTTGCGCTTCATAGCTTCTATAAATCTTCTAATATCTACTTCATTTTCAAGTATTAATTCTGGAACAGTAATAAGGTTGCCATCACTACCTTTAGCTACCATTGTAAAGTAGGAAGTATTAGTATGTATTTTTTCGCCTGTGCTAATATTCTCAGAAACCACTCTAATTCCGATTACTAATGATGAATTACCCACATAGTTAACGGAAGCATAAAGTGAAACAAGCTCTCCAACATTTATTGGACTCAAAAAATTAACACCTTCCACAGACACTGTTACGCAGTACGTGCCAGCATGTCTTGTAGCACATGCATAAGCAACTTTATCCATTAAAGAAAGTATGATACCACCATGTATTTTGCCTCCAAAATTGGCATATGCGGGGATCATCAATTCAGTAATAGTGGTTTTTGAATGTGAAACGGGTCGAGCTTTTGCCATTTTGTTAAATTTTATCCAATTTACATAAAAATAAAAATTTTGCTATCCTAAATAATTGTTAACCAAAAAATAAATCATACTTATATAATTCTAGAAAGATAAAATGGTATATTTGCACTCGTTTTGAAAAAATCAACCAACATATCATCCATTTTTATTGCTTCTTTGGCAGTATTGTTACTTTTTGTGTCGTCATTTTCTGTTACGAATACAATTAAGATTGATCCCGATAGTTCCAACTCCAAAACAAAGGAGGCAAGTAAAAAGCAAAATTCAGAAGGTAAGTTTTACTTTTCAAAAACTACAATTGAAGCGGTTTTTAGTCAAATTATTCCAGGTATTGACTCAGCTTCAGTTACTTTTTTAAGCTTGGAATTCAAATCAATCATAAAGGAGCAAGCAATCTCTTTTATGCAATTTTTTACCCGTCAACTTTATTTAGAAATACTTTTCGAGCACCTTTTGGCTCCAAATGCACCCTGATTTTCTTAATAAATTCCTTTTTTTTTACAAATTTACTTACTATTTAATTCAATCGAAATACCTTAGAATAGGTTTCTAAAGGTGTTTTCAAATTAATCAAAAATGAAAAATAAAAACGTTACCATTTGGCTTACAGGCATCATATCATTACTATGCCTTTTCTTTTTAACATATACTTGGAAAGCCAACAATATCAACGACGATGCCATAAAGTATGCCAGCAAATCGGGCAAATATGTGCCTGCCAAAAAACAAAACTTTATCGATTCATTATGGAAAGAAAAAGTGTTCCTAGGAAGCACTACCGAGGAAGTATTTAAGCGCCAACTACAAAAAGGCCTTGATTTACAAGGAGGCTTACATGTTATTTTGGAGGTTTCACCTATTGAAATAATACGCTCACTTTCAGGCAATAGTACCGACGCTAAGTTTCGTAAAGCACTTACCGATGCGCAAAACGCACAAGCAACAAGTAATGAAAACATCAATAATTTATTTTATGATGCTTATGCTAAAGCAGGAGGCACTAGCTTGGCTATAGTATTTGCAAATAGTACCAATAGAGGTAAAATTAATTACCAATCGTCAAATGCTGAGGTGAAAAAAATGATTGATAGCGAGGTGGAAGATGCTATAGATCGTTCATATAAAATTATCCGCTCACGTGTCGATAAATTTGGAGTAACCAACCCAGTAATTCAAAGAATACCAGGCTCAGGCCGTATTCAAGTTGAGCTTCCGGGTATTGATAACCCCGAGCGTGTAAAGAAATTATTGACAGGAGCTGCCAAATTGGAATTTTGTGAGGTTTACGAAATACAATCGTACAATGCTGGTTTGGAGCAACTGGGTGCTTATTTGACAAGTAAAGATTTAGAAGAAAAAATAGCTTCGAAAAAGGTAACATCAACTGATACATCAAAAGCAGGAAACAGCCTAGAGTCGGCATTGGCAGGTAAAGGAGCCGCTAAAAAAGATTCAGCACTGGCAGATTCAACCTCTCAAATTGGTTTAGCAAAATTGTTTTTCCCAATTGGAAATGGCGACTTGGGTGTATTTATAAAGGACACCGCCAAGGTAAATGAGATTTTTAGAAGACCAGAAGTGAAGACTATGTTTCCTCAAGATCTTTCTTTTGTATATGACGTAAAATCAAAAACTGAAACAACTAAAGGGAATAGAGATTTTGTAGAGATGTATGCCATTAAGAGGTTAGCGGGTGGAAAAGCTGCTTTAGAAGGCGACGTTATTAGTGATGCAAGAAGTGATTATGACGAAATGCGTCGAATTGAGGTAACTATGGGTATGAATTCGGAGGGCGCTAGGAAATGGAAAAATGTAACAGCGGCTAATATTGGAAAAAGAATTGCAATTTTATTAGATAATAACGTTTATTCTGCTCCAGTAGTGAACGGCGAAATACCAAACGGTCGCTCAAGTATTACGGGTAGTTTTACATTAGAGGAGGGCCAAGACCTGGCCAATGTATTAAAGGCAGGTAAGTTACCTGCGCCAACAAGAATAGTTGAAGAGGCTTATGTTGGCCCATCGTTGGGTAAAGAAGCCATCAATCAGGGATATTTATCAATGGCTTTTGGCTTAGGTTTAGTTGTATTGTTTATGATTTTATATTATGGTAATCCAGGTTGGGTGGCCAATATCGCTTTGATATTCAACATATTCTTTATCATTGGTGTTTTGGTTCAAATAACTGCAGTATTAACCTTGCCGGGTATTGCTGGGCTTGTACTTACACTCGGTATGGCGGTTGATGCCAATGTATTGATTAATGAACGAATAAAAGAAGAATTGAAAGCTGGAAAAGGTTTGTTGAATGCCATAAATATTGGTTATGAAAAGGCACTATCAGCTATTATTGACGGTAACGTAACTACTATATTAATTGGAGTTATTTTAATAATATTTAGTGCAGGTTCAGTAAAAGGCTTCGGAGTAGTACTTTGTATTGGTTTGATCACTTCGGTATTCACATCTGTTTTTATATCACATATTATAATGGAATGGCTGGCCAAAAGGGTAATTGCAGCTGGTAATGAGAAAAAAATGACCTTTGAAACATTTATTTCAAAAGGTGTTTTTGCTAACTTAAACTTTGATTTTATTGGTAAAAGAAAGTACTCATATTGGGCATCGTGGGGATTGATTGCCATTGGTTTTGCAGCCATAATATATAAAGGTGGTTTCAATTTGGGAGTTGACTTTAAGGGTGGTCGTAGCTATATTGTTGAATTCAATTCGCCAGTAGAGGCTTCAAAAGTGAGAGACGTAATTTCTCCTAATTTTCGAAACAATTCTTTGGAAGTAAAAACGTACGACACCAATGATAAATTAAAAATAACAACTTCCTATTTGGTTGAAGATGAGTCGCTAGAGGCTTCAAATAAGGTAAAAGATGCTTTATCGGCTGGTTTGTCAAACTTCTCGGCACAAGCACCTAAAATATTATCTGAGTCGAAAGTGGGTGCCACCATTGCCGATGATATTTTGAGAACCTCATTTTTATCAATTTTCTATTCATTGATTTCGATTTTTATTTATATCTGGATCAGGTTCCGAAAGTGGCAATATTCACTTGGTGGAGTTATTGCCTTATTACACGATGCCCTAATTGTGTTGGGTATGGTTGGAATTTGCAGAGTATTTGGCTGGTCACTTGAAGTTGACCAAGTATTTATTGCGGCTGTATTAACGGTAATTGGTTATTCAATAAACGACACTGTGGTTGTATTTGACCGTATTCGTGAATACTTAGGGCCCAACCCTGACTTGAGCAATAAGCCATTAATGATTGAAACAATTAATAAATCGATCAACCAAACCATGAGCCGTACAATTATGACCGCCACAACAGTATTTTTGGTAGTAACTGTATTGCTGTTTTTTGGTGGTGAAGTATTGAGAGGTTTCTCATTTGCCATGTTTATTGGTTGTTTAATTGGAACTTATTCATCAATATTTGTGGCAGCCCCAATAGTGGTTGATTTTCAAAGGAAAAAATTAGCAACAGCTACAGTAACAGCAGAAATTAACCCTTCAAAATCAAATAAAAAGAAATAATTTTAATTGAAGCCGTGAAATTTAGTTTTCACGGCTTTTTTATTTGGAAATGAGTTTGTACTTTGTATAATAATTTTGCAAAATGATTAAAACATAATTTTATATTTTTAATTTTCGCAAAAAACCGAATAAAATTTTGTCATTTAACTTTAAATAACTAAACTTTAATTTATGAGCAATAGTATTTGGCGTAAAAAGCCCATGAGTGCCTTCGAGGCTGACATTAAAAATAGTAAATTAAAACGTGTATTAGGTAAGTGGAGCCTTACAGCAATAGGAATTGGGGGTATAATTGGTGGTGGTATTTTTGTGCTAACGGGTACAGCGGCACACTATCATGCGGGGCCAGCCTTAGCACTTTCATTTGTAGTAGCAGGTATTGGTTGTGTGTTTGCGGCCCTTTGTTACTCAGAGTTTGCTAGTATGATTCCTGTGGAGGGTTCAGCCTACGCCTATGCTTATGGCACCATTGGTGAGTTATTCGCTTGGATTATTGGTTGGGGTCTTATTCTGGAATATGCAATGGGTGCTATGACGGTTGCTGTATCTTGGTCTGGGTATTTTAATAAATTTCTACATCTTTTCGGCATTGATATTCCCTATTGGCTTCGAAATGACCCTTTCACAGCGGCAAATTATGCTAAAGACAATAACTTAGAGGCAGCTGGATTTTCTTTTAATTTACCTGCTTTTTTGATTACATGGTTGGTAACTTGGATATTGGTAAAAGGAATAAAGGAAGCAGCCAATACAAATAACCTAATTGTAATTTTAAAAACATCAGCCGTGTTATTTGTAATTATAGTGGGTGTATTTTTTATAAATTCTGATAACTGGGTTCCTTTTATACCTGAGCCAGAAATGGTAGCTCATGCTGGAGGTGAAATGAAAGAAGCCTATGGAATTAGGGGTATTTTTAGTGGAGCTGCAGCTATATTTTTTGCCTATATTGGCTTTGATGTGGTTTCTACCTCTGCAGGAGAGGCTATAAATCCTAAAAAAGACGTCCCATTTGCAATTATTGCTTCTTTGGCAATATGTACAGTACTATATATTGCGGTAGCCATGGTACTTACTGGCATGATTAACTATAAAGACATTACCGGTGACGCATTAAAGGCACCCGTTGCCTACGCTTTTGATAAAGTGGGTCAGCCTTGGGCAGTTTTTATAATTACAGCAGCTGCCACAATTGGTTTGGTTTCAGTGATGTTAGTTATGATGTTAGGTCAAACACGGGTATTTTTAGGAATGTCAAAGGACAACCTTTTACCAGGCTTTTTTAAAGAAATTCATCCCAAATTTCAAACACCTTGGAAAAGCACAATATTGGTAGGTCTATTAGTTTCAGTTGTTGCAGCTTTTACACCTATTGGTGTTTTGAGTGACATGACAAGTTTTGGTACCTTATTTGCTTTTGCTATGGTATGTTTAGCAGTTCTTTTATTGCGTATTCGTGAGCCTGAAAGAGACCGACCTTTCAAAACGCCGATGTTAAAACTAATAGCTCCATTAGGTATATTTACGAATTTTGGTCTTATTATGTTATTGGATGGTCTTGCACAAAAATTAGCTATGGCTTGGATGGCCGTTGGTTTAATTGTATATTTTGTTTACAGTCGAAAAAAGAGCTTTTTGAATTAATTCTAATAAAATAAATAAGATAAATAAGTAAAAATTTAAAAAAGCAAAAAGGCTCAATTTTTTCAGAAATTGAGCCTTTTTTAATAAACAGGAATAATTATTTTACTGCAGTTGCTTTCGGTAAAACCTCACCTTTGAAACTTAGTGAAATAGAACCAACAGTAGCATTACTTGTTACAGTTACATTTTTGTTGAATGCACCAGGTTTTCCTGAACTGTCAAATGAAGCAGTTACTGAACCTGTTTTGCCAGGAAGTACCGCAGATTTAGTCCAAGAAGGAGTAGTGCAACCACATGAAGGTTGAGCATTTGAAATAACTATTGGAGCATCACCAGTATTTGTAAACTCATAAGTATAAACCGCTTTGTCACCCTCTTTAACCTTACCGAAATCATGATTTACTTTTTTGAAAGTGATAACACCCTGTGCTGCACTTGCAAAACTAAAAGCTAAAATAGCTACGAATAGTGAGATTGTTTTTTTCATTTTGTTGTTTAATAAATTTTGAATTGAATTGTTTAATAAATATTTTCATTCAAATTTAATGAGGAAATAATTATTACAAAAATCAATTAATATGTTTAACAAATCATTAACATATTTGAAATTTGTTATAAATTGGATGATTTCATAGAAAATAGAAAAGATAGGTTACGATTCAGTCAGAAATTTAGTTTTTATAATAATATATTTTTTCGCCTAAATGGCTAACACTATCTAATAAGGTATATTTATTAGTTTTTTCAAGTAAAACGAGTAGATTTTTCCCGTTTTTTGGTTGATCATTTGCTTTATTTATTTGATCAGCGGATAAAAACTGGAACTTGCCAAGCTTAGTTAATACATACCAACCCTTTTTAGTGTAAATTTTTTCGGTGGTTTGGAATTCATTTGGGGGCATGTTAGTATAACTAGCTACGAACAAATACTGAAAGGCGCCATATAGTTGTATGTACACATTTTCATAATTTTTGTGAAATTTATTCATTCCATTATACATAGCTACTTGGCCATATTGTGCGCCTTGAGCCTGAAGCAATTTATTTTGAAGGTATTTATTTATATTGTACATACCGTTAAAAGCAAATAGCAATAATGTAATTATAATAATGGGCCCGCCAAATTTCTTTAATTTAATAAGCTCAAATAAAAAATACATTGCAATACCACTAAACAGGGGGTATAATAAAATAGAAGCTGAAGCCCTTAATGCATGTGGGTTGTCTTTTGTAATTGCAGCCGGCAATACTGTTATTAATAGTATGGCATAGATATATTTGATGTTTATTTTTTTGTTTGATTTAAACATATAATAAAATATAACTAATCCAAAATAGAAAAATATCAACTCTAATGTTAACCGTCTACCAATAGATAAATTATTGAACTCACCAAAGCTTAAGAAAAGATGGGTCGGGCTAAAATTGTTTAGTAAATTAAAAAAAATATTCTTTGCGTAACTTATTGTAAATGAAAATGTTACAAGCTGATCATTGGCTCTTGAGAAAAATCGTTCGGGATATAATAGTGCTGCAATTATTTGCGGGAGCGCTCCAATAATTATGGGAACAATTAAAATTAAAGTCTTTTTGATACTTAAATTAGTTTTTCGAAACACTTCTAATCCAATAATAATTGCTAAAATAAAAAAAATAAGTTTTGTTGCTTGATAAGCATTTGTAGCTAAACCAATAGTTAATCCTAATAGAATTAACGAGGCGTAGTTATAATTTTTTTCTGTCGCCCTTATCCATAAATAGATGGTTGTAATAATAAAAAACGGTGGTAAGGCAGTACCTTCATGGGCAAGTCTTGAAAAAATAATATGCCATGGTGAAAAGGTGGCTATTAATAAACAAACTATTCCATACATTCTGCCACCAAGTTTGGTAGCGGTAAGGAATAATAAAATAAGTGAAATAGAGCCAATAATGGCCGATGGAAGCCTTCCTGCTTCAATTGAATAGCCAAAAAATTTTATACTTATTGCCGCTAGATAGGCATACAACGGGGGGCGATTGTCAAAGTCACCAAAGGCAGTTAATATAACCGGATTTTTTTCACCCCAACGATCAGCCCCAGTTTCGCTAATACAATAGCCATCATAAATATTAGATAGTTCGTCCTGATTCACCTGCATTGGATATTTATCCAAATCATATAATCTCAGAAAAAAGCCAATAATTAATAATGCAAATATTGGTATTAAGGTTCTCTTTCTATTCGTTGAAAATAAATTATCCATGATGAAAAATTTATTGATAAATAATCATAATCTATTTAAAATAGAATATTTAATGCTGCATTCTTAATTCAGCAAAATCAGTACCAGTATTTTGGGCATGGAAAAATATTTTATATATTCAATGATTTTTACAATCAAAATTGAATATTTCACAATGTTTCTTGAGAAATTTTAGGTTGTTGAGGATTTATTAATGGATTGAAAGGATTAATCCCAGCATTCCATTATAAGTAGTTCCCCCGATTTAATTGTTATTTTTACAAATCCATCTTCATCAGATTCATTGGAATTGCCGGTGCGAAAGCCAAGTTTAAGCGATTCATTTATGAGGTTGTATTTTAGCCCAGAAGTAGAAATATCCACCACTTCTCCAATTGGAATTAGTGAAATTGGCGAGCCTTTTGGGTACCACTTTTCAAATGTATTAATAATAGGGAATATATGTGAGTGATTGTCAATTAATACCAGTTTTATTTTGTTTTTGTACCTTACAATATTTGTCATATTGGTAATAGAATGATCAGATCGCTTGCCTGTAGCCCATATTATGTTTGCAGCTTTATGCCCTTTTTCTATTAAATACTCAATTGCTTTTTCTAAATCTGTTTTTTCTTGATCTGGCATATAAACAACCTGAATGTCAGTCTGTTGAGATAAAACATTTTCTAAATTGAGGTTTCTGTCAAAATCTCCCAAAAGCACGTCAACTTTAATACCTTTATCTAATACTTTTTGAATAGCACCATCTAATACTACTATAAATGGTGACCACTCCAAAAGTTGACCCAATATATCAGCATTGCACTCTTCGCCGTTAGCAATAATTAGAGCAGGTTCTTGATCGTCACGAATTATATGATGGCTTGACATTAATTATTTATTGTGTATTTTGTGTTTTTGTAAATGGAAAATTCTAGACAAATTTAGGGCTTAAATTTATTATTGCCCTTTCATATTCCTCTTGATTATTAACGTTTTGTAATTCAATGGGTTGGCTATTCCTAATCAGCTCTATGTCCGAATTAATTAAAGTTTTTCGAGGGCAATCGTATCCAAATGCAAGCATTTGCAATAATTTAGCATAGGCTTTTGGCTCCCAAATAGTTATGAGTGGTTCGGGCAATTCATTCTCGGGGCTTTTGAATGCTGTGGCGATTTTTGACGTATTACGTTCATTAACAAGCTGTTCTATTGATTTTTCTGTTAAAAAAGGCATGTCACATGCAATTGTTAGCCAAGCAGAATCAGGGTATTTTTGAAATGCCGATAATATACCACCCATCGGCCCAATACCTAAAAAACTGTCTTGAATATAGTCTTGTGTTGACGTTTCAATTTGACTTTCATTTAATGAGTGGAATACCTTTTCGCAGTATTTATTTAATAATGCAAATGCATATTCTTTTTGATTTTGCTGCCCATGGTACTTCAAATCTCCCTTATCGAAGCCCATTCTTGTACTTTTTCCACCAGCTAAAACTAACCCAAATAAAGGCGGAATATTCGTTAAAAATTTATTTTCAATTATACTAAAGATTTCTTTTTCTTCTTCTAATTTTAAAATCGGAGGTATCTTTTCACCAAAATGTATTTTCAAAAATTCTGGAATTTCAGACTCACTTGTAACTATTAAAACAACATCTGTTAATTTTTCTAATTTCTGATCTAACGGTTTTCGTGAATCAATAAATATTATCTGTTTTTTGCCCAAAAAATGGTTCCCATTTACTAAAGTCAGGTCACAATTTTCAAAATATATTTTGTTGTCAAATGAATTAATAATATGACTATCAATTCTTTGAAAGTTAATTTTATCAGTATATTTTGTGAAAGTTTCCAAACTTTCTTCAGCTTTATGGTCAGCCTCTACTATCGCAAATCGTTTATTTGGAAATTGGTCAATTACTTTATTGAAAAATATTTTTATTTCAGTACAAGGTAGGCCCAATATGGCAACTTCGTTTCTTGAGAAATTCCCAAATTGGGCTTTGGTAATATTTGAATGTTTTTGATGCATTATTGAAGTACTATTTCGTTAAGTAGTCAGATTTTCCTCCCCTTTTTTCAATTAACTTTGTTTCTTTTATCACAATATCATGGCTAAATGCCTTACACATATCATAAACGGTAAGTGCAGCCACAGAGGCACCTACCAATGCTTCCATTTCAACGCCAGTTTTGGCGGTCAGGCTACATACGCATGTTATTAATATTTCATTATTATTTATTTCTATTTCAAATTTGCAAGAATCGAGGCCCAACGGATGGCAAAGGGGTATCAAATCGGAAGTGCGTTTGGCAGCCATGGTGCCGGCTAATATTGCTGTTTGAAATACTGCACCTTTTTTGGTTTGAATGTCACCGTTAGCCAAATTTTGCATTATTATGTCGGTCAATACAACAATACTTTGTGCTTTGGCAATTCGTTTAGTAATGGTTTTATCCGAAACATCAACCATTGTTGGATTTGATTTTTCATCTAAATGGGAAAACATATTATCGTTCATTTTTACAATCTTTGTACAAAGATAAATTTATTACGGTTTTTTGTATGGGAAAAAGCACAAATTCTGAGCTAGAAGATGAAATTATTAATAGAATCCAATTTATACAGGATTCCGCAAATACAAAATATTGGAAAGCGGGTATTTTCCCAAACTTTCGTTTTAATAATTATTGGTTTTATCACCGAAAAGACAATTCTATATTTTATACGGCTTCAATTGTGTACATATTACAAGAAATTTCACCTAAACTTTCTGAAAATAACCAAGAAATTGCTAGAAACATTATTAAGAAGGCTATAATCAATTACCCAGATTACCAAAACAAAGATGGCCTCCAGACCTATAATTTTTATCCAACTAAGCCAACCAAACATTTTGCTAATGGACTTATATTCAGACACTTTAAGCACTTTCAATTGCCTGATGATGCGGATGATACGTCTTTAATTTACTTAACAAATAATTCAAATGCAACTGAAGTTTCTTGGCTTCAAAATAAACTGTCAGCACATGCAAACAAACCAAGTAAAAGTATAACGGCAATAAGTGAAGAGAATGACAATCTAATAGCTTATTCAACTTGGTTTGGCAAAAACATGCCAATTGAGTTTGATGTAATCGTTCATACTAACATATTATTGGCATTATTAACTTTTAAGGTTGATTTAAATGCTAATAGTTTGGCAAGTTGGGAATATATTAAAAAGTCAATAATTTCATTAGAATTCAAATCGAAACCTTTCAAAGTGACGCATAATTATGCCAATTCAATAGTAATTGTATACCATGTGGTAAGGCTTTTATCGAAATTTAAGTTACCTGATAACGAACTTGTCCTAAAAATAATTCAGAGTTATTTATGGGAACAATATTCAAAAAGGAATCTAAATTCAATTGAAATGGCAATGGTAATATCGTCGTTATCAAAACTTAATGTAAATATTGAACTTTCAGAATTTGATAAAAGGATTTTCAAAAAAGCAAAAAAATACTCCTTTTTTTTAGCGGGAATGCTAAGTGCATTTCACAATAAAATAGTTCAGAGGGTGGCGCCATTCCGATTTTTTCATATTAGATGGCAATGTGAAGCACATAGTTTAGCCATATATTTGGAGGCATTGACAAGTGTAAAAAAATAAGTTATTGGCAATTATTTTTTTATTAGTTCTAAGGCGAAAAAAAATACCTAGCTTTTTAAAGCTAAGTATTTTTCACCAATAACTCAAAATTAGCACAATTTGAGTTCGAAAATCAGTAGAAACAAGTTAAGCTTGTGGCTCAACTGGAGGTGCTTCCGATTTCTTCGATAAGTTAGCAAAAATATCTTTAATGATATTTTCAGCCTCAGGGAAACGCTCTTTTAACATTTCTGAACCTTCTGTCTTGAGTTTTTCGAAATACTCAGGGGCATTAGCTATTGCTTCCTCTGCTTCCGTTTTTAAATTTGTACCTTTCTCTTTTAGGTCGTTTAAAAACTTTTCACCTTCTTCAGTTTGTAGATATTTGTTAAGTGCCACACCTGCAGCAGCGCCTAAAATAAATGTTGCTAAATGTTTTGCTGTAACGCTCATATTTTTTTTTGTTTAAATTTTATTTTAAATATAAATTAATTTTTAAATTAATATTTCAATTTGGGATAAAGAACCATTTATGAGGATGAAATCAATAAATTAATGTATTAATATTTTATTTTTTTGTATTTTTAGTTAAATTTCGAAATTAAAAGTTAAATTTATTTTTAAATACTTATTCGACATTTATTATTTAACTCATGCCTAATGAGTTATTATAAAGGTGATTCAGATAAAAATATATTAAAAAAAGTGTTTTAACTTTTATGACAAAATTAACACATGGAGTCCTTCTTATAGCTGAACCATTTATGGGAGATTCAAATTTTGAGAGGTCAGTAATCTTGTTGTGTGAACACAATTCGCAAGGCTCATTTGGCTTTGTTTTAAACCAAACATCAGAACTTCAGTTAGGGGACTTGATAAAAAATAATGTTTATCCTGATATTACTGTGAATTTTGGCGGACCAGTTCAAAGAGATACTTTACATTTTTTGCATACAGTACCGGATAAGGTTCCAGGTGGACTAGAAATTCAAAATAATCTATATTGGGGAGGCGATTTTGATAAAATGTTAGAAAAATTAAACCTAGGCTTGATTGCTACAAACGATATTAAGTTTTTTATTGGCTACTCAGGATGGGGCGAAGGCCAACTTGAATTAGAAATCAAACGAAATTCTTGGATTGTCTCAAAATCAAGTAGCAATAATATTATGAAAAACTCCAAGGAATATTGGAGAGAAAGTCTAAAAGAAATGGGTGGCGACTTTAAAGTAATGGCTAATTATCCTACTGATCCTCGATTAAATTGAGTTTATAGGACTGCAATAATATTATAAAAATGCACTATTTTCATAATAGGAGATAGGATGTTTTTCTTGCCAGATCATTTTTTGAATTCTATTTAAATTTGAAAGATTTTATCCCTTATGATTCCAATTAGAGTTTAGCAGAGTTCATCCAAAGTTCTGCTACCAAAACAGCCTTCCAAAGGCTGAATTTCAAATAATAATAAGAAAAACTATTTCTTGGTTTTAATTTTCAAAACTATAATTTCTCCAACTTTTCTGCCCATTATAAGGCCGTTATCAAGGGCTTGCATATAATGTATTCCACCCCAAAACCTGCTTATTGAGGCTTCATCTGCAGCTGCTTGAAACGATTTGTATGAGCGTGCGGGCAAGCCAAATTGAACTTCGGTTGAATCGGTAAAAGAAAAATTTTCGCCAAATAATTTTGTTAAAGCTGTTGCTGAGGCCCCAGAAACAACACTGTGGCCACTTGTATACTCTGGAAATGGTGGTGTTTGCAAAGTCGGAATCCAGTCTTTATCCATTTCCATATTAATTACCGTTTCTGGTCGAATGGTTTTGAATTTATATTTTTCGTTCCAACAGGCTATAAATCCATCATATAAACCCAATGAAACTAATAAATAAGCTTCAGCAGTTTGCATCATATTTGATTTTTTTTGCTTTGATATTTGACTCACAATGCTCATCCAATGGCCACCAGGTGATATTTTTTTTGTGGCAAACATAGCATGCCCTGTAACATTCATTTTAAAAGGGTTGCAATCCCAAAAGTTAGCGATTTCTCTTTGTTCGTCAGTAAGGTTTTTCACAGCATCATGCACTTCCAATACCTGTTTATAATAATCAGAATTTTTGTTGGTCATGTCAAATTTATAGGGGGCTTCTACAGGTACTTGGGCCGCCGAATCCAAAACTGCAGTTCTAATTGTGTTCCAAAAAGGCTCAACAGCATCCATATAAGCTGGGGGAGTCGGTACCCAAGTACCCTTATCTTGCGTAACTGTATATCTGAAACCACGTGTTTGCTTATAATTATCACCTTTCGAATATTCCATAATATGATTGGCAATGGCTTCACCAAATGCGATAGAACGTTCCATTACATCACTAGGAATATTTATTTTCTCGTATTTTTCAGCTTGTTTTTTGTCAAACTCATCATATAAATTGGCACTAAAAGTAAGGGTTTTGCCAATTTTTAAATAAGCAATACGAGCAGCAATTTCAAAAATATATTCTTTACCAACTTCAGGTTTTGGACTTTCTTTAAAACCCTTTATTTGGCCAGCCATCGATAAATAATTTGGCGAACTTGGCACCATGGCTTCATATGCAGCTAAACTTGAATAAAAGTAAATTCGACTAGCCACAGGAGGTGAAAAAATATCGTGCACCATAACCTGAGTCACTTGATCTTGCACATCACGCAAAAAATCGGAATTTGCTGCTTCAACTTTATAGTTTTCATTGGCTTTTTTACAAGAAAATGTAATCGCCACAATAAGTAGTATAAACTTTATATTTTTCAATGTTTTTATTTTTTTAATGCAAAATTACAAATTTTTTAATCAAAAATTTTTTCAATAGTAGGATGTATTTTTCATTTCTGAATTTTTCAGCAAAAAAAAAGAGCAAATACCACTCTTTTGATTTTCGTACCAAATTGTTATCTATCTATTTTTTCAAAAACATAGTAGGTACCACCGTCACGTGGATGCGAGTTTGCATCACGTAATTTGCCAATAATTAACCTTTTGGGGTCGTCGGTAAATAGTTGATAACCAGTGCTTTCAGCTAGCATAGTATAAAAATTTTGTTCGCAGTCCATCATTTCAGGGCTTCCGGCCATTTTTGTACCACCAATTCCTTTTATAGTTATTTTTCCAACATTAGTTGAAGCATCAAAACTATTGAATACAATAGTTCCAAAATACCTATTAACTGGTGCTTGGCCTGAAAACGAAAAGCTTGTTTTGTCTTCATTTAATTGGTTGTCAAATTCAAAAGTGATATCCTTGTTAGGTTTATTTTGGTGGCAAACGCCAGTAGATGCATCGCTTAAAAAAAGTGAAACAGCTTTCCATTTTCCTATTAAAGCTTTTGAATACAATTCGTCGCTTGAATTTTCAGTTGTAATATTTTCTTTGGAGCAAGCCAATATTAAACTCATGAATAGAAATAATTTCATTTTATGCATTTGTTTAAATATTTGTTTGGTTTAATGACAAGCAATTTTTGTAATAAGTTGGAAAATACATTCTAATATTTTCGAATTAAAACAATTCCAATTACTAATAAAATAATACCGGCCATTCTTCCTAACGATAATTCCCGAATAGTATTTCCCAAAAGCCCAAAATGGTCCATAATGATTGAAAGCACTAATTGGCCAGCTACTATTAAACTAAAAGTTAAAACCATTCCCAATCTTGGTAATACTATTACCACTGTGGCGACATAAAAAGCACCCAAAAGGCCACCCGTCCAAGCATACCATGGGGCATTTTTTACCAAAAGAAGTTGTTGCCATTTTACCCCGTAGGCAAAAGCAAGCACAATTAAACCTAGCAAACCGGCTAGAAATGAGATAATTGCTGTAATAATTGGGCTGCCAACATGTGTTAGAAGCCGACCATTAAAACTGCCTTGAATTGGATAAATTGCACCGCACAAAAAGGCCAAAATAAAGAATATGTATTGCATTGTTTAATTGTTGTATTGTTATATTGCTGTATTTTTTTTATGTTGTTTTTTAAAATTAATGGGTTGCTGGTTTGTTGCATTGTTAAATTATTGAACCATTGGCTTGTTGGTTTGATTAATTAATGCATTATTAAATTGTTTGAATCAATATAATTTTTAAAAGACCCATTAACAATTAAACTAATTAACGATAAAACAATTTAACCTATTAATCTTCAGAATTGAAATCATCATCAAAGCCAAGCATTTTAATGTCTTGTACGGCAGATCCAGCAATTCCCTTTACAGAGCCATACATATTAATTGTACTTGAGATTACTTTTTCTATATGTTTTTCACGGGTTTTCCAGATGCTTTGCATCGCACGTTTTTCTTTTGTTAAGCCATCTTGCATGGCGCTAAAACCTTCCACAATTGATTCTACACTCATTCTGAACTCAGTGCTGGTCAAATAGTCGTACAAGACACTCATTTTATCACCTTTATTAGCTTGCACTATTTTCACGGAATTTATTCGTATTAGGCTGTCCCTAAGCACATAGGATAGTGCTTTGAACTCTTCAAAAGTACAAATCCAAATGCCTTCCTTTTCTCCAAATCTAGGCATATCTTTTGGCATTGTTTGGGTTACAATTACTCCAATATCAACGCCAATATCTCGCATGTCAACTTTAAATTTTTCTATCCAAGTTGGCTGAAAATCTTTTGTTCGTTTGCTTTCATAATATATTTTGCCACATTGCTGGCCAGTTCGGTCATAAACTACCTGGATACAATCGCCTCCACGAGCTCCTTTTTTTATTTCTTCGAGATGGTCATATGGGAATTTCGACTCAATCCATTCTTCAATTGCAAGCTCTTGGACTTCGCCTTGTAGTTGCATAGAGCCTTGTTCGGCCTTTCGGCGCATTTCTTCCACTAGTTTTTTTTGGTCTTCAAGTTGTTTTTCGTATTCTTTAAACTTTAGCTCATTTTTAATATTCTCTTCTTTCTTTACTTTCTCCTCAATTTCAGCCGCTTTTTCTAAGGCAAATTTTTTCATGCCCAACTCCATATTTTCACGCTCCTCTTTTATGGCCTTTTCTTTTTCCATAAACTCAATTTCTAATTTTTTTAGCTTAGAAATTTTCTGAGTTTGTTCTTCATTGTCTTTTTTTAGTGCGAGTATAAGTTCATCATTTTCAGCCTCAATTTTCTTTTTAATTTGCTCCATCAATTCAACTTGTTGAATTTTCAATTTTGCCTCATTTTCAGCTTGTTGGGCTTTTAGTTTAGCTTCATTTTCAGCTTGTTGAGCTTTTAGTTTTGCCGCATTTTCTTGCTCTTTAAGCTTTAAATCTGCCAATTGTTTTGTTTGCCATTCTTGCGCTTTTTGGTTAAATTCAGCTTTTAGTTTTTCAGAAACTTCTTTTTCTAGATTATTTTTCAAAGCGGCTTCTATTGCAAATTCATGCTTACAATTTGGGCAGGTTATCGTGTTTTGAGTGGGCATATATTACTAATTTAAATTCGTATAAAATTAGGATTACTTTTGATATAAAAAAAGTTGGCATGGTTTACAAACCAGCCAACTTCCATGAAAAAAAACTTTGAAATTACAACAACTTCAAACAAATAGGCATACTTACCTTTATTTCTTTCCCAGTAGCCGTTATTTTTCCCGTAATTTTATTTCTTTTGAAAATGGTAACATTGTCAGAATTTTGGTTAGCAACTAAAATGAAGGCACCGTCGTCCGTTATCAGGAAATTTCTTGGCCAAGCGCCGTTAACAGATTGTATATCAACTAGTTTTAACTTGCCATCGCTTTCTATATTGTAAATTGCCAAGCTATTATGACCTCTGTTTGAGCCATATAAATACTTCCCATCGGGCGAAATATGGATATCAGCACAATAGGAAACTTCTTTGTAATTAGCGGGTAAAGTTGAAATATTTTGGAATTGGCTTAATTTGTTGTTTTCATTTTTGAAACAAGTTATTGTATTATCTAATTCATTAATTACATATACCAATTTTCCATTTTGATGAAAAGCCAAATGCCGAGGTCCTGCTCCGGGTTTCAGATTTGTAATTCCATCTTTAAGAAGCTCCAGTTTTGAATCATTAATTTTATAATGAGCTACTTGGTCTGTGCCTAGGTCAACGGCAAAAAGCTCGTTTTTGCCAGGAATCCAATTTGTTGAATGAAGGTGTGCCTTTTCTTGTCGTCCTTTGTCTGGGCCAGCGCCTGAATGTTGGATTACTTGCGGATTTTCCGCCAAACTTCCATTTTTGTTTATTTGAAAAAGGCTTAAATTACCGCCAGAGTAATTGGCAACTGCCAATAAATTGCCATCTTTATTAATTTCCAAATGACAAGGATCGTCACCCATTGCTGAAACAGAGTTGATTAAACTCAATTCTCCAGATTTAGAGTCGAAATTATAGGCATTAATTGCACCTTTATTACCCGTTTCAGATACCGCATAAACAAACTTTTTATCCTCCGAAACGGTTAGATAAGATGGATTTTTAATGTCTTTAGCAATAGAAACTGGTGCAAAATCTCCAGTTTTTGTATTGAATTTGAATACATAAATACCTTCACTGGCTTTTTTGGTATAGGTACCAATGATGAGATATTTGTTCGGATCTGGAAGTTGCTTTTTTTGTGAAATCATATTGAAATTTATACTAAATGATAAAAATATTAAAAGAATGATTTTTTTCATAATGATTATTTTTCTAAAATTGTAGTTTGAATTCATGAACTTATTTTACCTTTTTTTGATGAGTTGGTGAATTAAAATTCGTCCTTAAAGTTCATTTTTGAATGTAAAATTCTATTTACAAATAGGCAATTTTTCCAAATTTCATAAATTAAAACATGTTGTTCGAAAGGCCAAGCATATCAATCATTTGGAATATCGTTTCTTTTATGCCCAATTGCAGAATTTTGTCTTAATAGTAATAAATTATTGTCGATTTCAAAACTATATTCAAACATTTTTGAAGATTCAAACTTATTATAAGTATAGTCTAGAATACTTTCAATATCATTACTTGCGGATTCTGAAAGCTCCAGATTAAGCATTTTGTAATACTTTATTTTGATGCTTCTGAAGTACTTTATTAGCAATAGTAGTTATAAGTTCTTTTGAATATTTGACTGTCCTTCCTTCTCTAACATCATCAATTCCTTTTTGAACTTCAGCCATTACTGAAGCAATTCGTCTATTTTCCTGCTCATCCATTTCTTTTTTTATAGCAGCCTCAGCAGCAGCTGTTATTGATCGATAAAGACCTTTTTCGACTTGACTTTGCAGATAGGTTTCGTAAGTTTTGTTTATATCTATTCTTGCCATGATTATA
This sequence comes from Cytophagaceae bacterium, assembly GCA_031383555.1. GTDB lineage: Bacteria > Bacteroidota > Bacteroidia > Cytophagales > Spirosomataceae > JANMZR01. The sequence continues at coordinate 21,785 of JANMZR010000133.1, forward strand.
ATTTTAAAAGAGAAACTAATGCAGTAATACTACAGTAAAACTACAGTAAAATTTTGTAAATTAAAAATTTAAATGTAAAAATTTTAAACCAAAGCTTCCCAAAGCACCTCAACTGCATGTAAAGCTGTTTTACCTGTTCCATCATGTATTTGGTGTCTACAAGACGTGCCGGATGCTGCTATTATTGTGTTTTTATCCAAATTCCTAATAGCAGGAAAAAGCACCAATTCGCCAATTTGATTGGAAATTTCAAAATGCTCTTTTTCATAACCAAATGAACCGGCCATTCCACAGCAGCCTGATGGAATTATCTGCACTTCATAGTTTTCTGGCAAACTCAATGCTTTTTTAGCCGGCACTAAACCAACTATTGCTTTTTGTTGGCAATGACCGTGCAATTTTACCAGTTTTTTCTCTGTAGAAAAACTTGATTTGGAAATTCTTTTGGCATCAATTTCTTTTGAAATAAACTCTTCAATTGTAAATACATTTTTAGCTAAATTTTTAGCTTTTTCTACTAAATGTTCATCTACTAAGTCAGGGTATTCGTCTCGAAATGTTAAAATGGCTGAAGGTTCAATTCCAATGAGGGGATGGGTTTCCGAAACAATTTCAGATAATAATTCTACATTTTTATTGGCTAGTTTTTTGGCATCATTTAACATGGCTTTTGAAAGTTGCGGTCTGCCAGATTCAACATGGTTGGGAACAACTACCTCGTAACCAAGTTTTTGCAAAAGTTTTACTGCCTTTATTCCAATTTCAACATCATTGTAATTAGTGAATTCGTCTATGAAAAGATAAACTTGGTTTGAGGTATGAGGTATCAGGTTTGAGGCTTTATGCTGATACCTCATACCTGATACCTGATTACTATTGCACATATCCTTAAACCAACGCAGAAAAGTGTGCTTCGCTAAAAGCGGCATCGTTCTATCTGGGTGAAAGCCAACCACAGTATTGGCAATTTTTCTTAAAAAAGGAGTTTCAAATATAAAATTATAGGCCCAAGGAATATAAGAAAATATTTTCGACAAATTAGAAAAATTAGCTACTAATCTACTTCGAATTGGCACACCATTTTCTTTATAGTATTGGTGCATAAACTCCATTTTCAATTTCGCCACATCAACATTTGAAGGGCATTCGTTTTTACAACCTTTGCACAACAAACATAAATCTAGGACCTCTTTTACGTCTTTTGCTGTGGTGGCCCCAAAACTGCTCCCATGGTTGGTGTCCTCACCAACTACACCAACACCATTTGTCAAATACTCCCTCAATATATTAGCCCTTGCCCTTGTAGTTTCCTTTTCATTGCGAGTAGCCATAAAGCTTGGGCACATGGTTCCACCACTTGCTGGAGTCTTTCGGCAATCACCTGAGCCATTGCATTGTTCGGCGTGTTGTAGGATATTTTGATTTTGAAAACGGAAGGTAGTTTTTGGTACAAGTACTTCTTTATCAGCCTCATATCTCAAAAAAGTATCCATAGGAGGCGTATCTACTATTTTTCCAGGATTAAACACATTAAACGGATCCCAAATATGTTTGATTTGTTTCATCAACCCATAGTTATGCTCACCTACCATTTGCTTAATAAACTCACCTCGCAAGCGACCATCACCATGCTCTCCAGATAGCGAACCTTTATATTTTTTAACTAATACCGCTATTTTTTCCGCAATCATTCGAAATTGCCGATGTCCTTCCTTTGTTTTTAAATTGATAATTGGACGCAAATGTATCTCGCCTGAACCCGCATGCGCATAATGCACTGAATACATGTTGTTTGCTGTCAAAATTTCATTGAATTCTCCTATAAAATCAGGCAAATCATTTACATCAACTGCGGTATCTTCAATTACAGCCACTGCTTTTTCATCACCTGGGAGGTTAGATAGTAAGCCTAGCCCAGCTTTTCTTAAATCCCAAACCCTTTTGGTATCAGCTCCAGTAACCAATGGAAAATGATATCCTAGACCCACTGCACGCATTTCGGCTTCCATGCCATTGGCTTTTTCTTGAATTTCAGCCAAATTTTCAGACCTAAATTCCACAACTAAAATAGCACCTGGGTCGCCCTCTACAAAAAAGCGATTTTGACTTTGTTCCTTATTGGCTTTTGTACATTCCAAAATATAATGGTCCATTAATTCAGAGGCAGTTGGTTTGTATTTTATAGCAATTAAATTGGCTTTTAATGACTCAGCTACTGAATTAAAATGAACACATGAAAGGCCAATTATACTGGGGGGGAGATCGTTGACATGAAGTTTTATTTCTGTCAAAAAACAAAGTGTACCCTCCGAACCAGCAATTAACTGGCACATATTGAAGGGTTTAGCCTTTTCTGTAAAAGGCTCACAGTCCAAAAGCATATCTAGAGCATAACCAGTATTTCGGCGCTCAACGGTTGGCTTTGGAAATTCTCTACGAATTTCTTGCCTATTAAAATCATCGATTAAAATGTCTCTTGTTTTTTCATAAATTTCACTTTCCAACCCTTGTTTATGAAAATGATTCAAATCTAAATCACCAAATATAGCTTCTGTACCATCCGCCAAAATAGCATTGACCTCTAAAACATGCTCCCGAGTTGATCCATAAACCACCGAATTTGAACCACAGGAGTTATTTCCTACCATTCCGCCAATCATAGCACGATTAGCTGTGGAGGTTTCTGGCCCAAAGAACAGGCCATGTTTTTTCAATTCTATATTTAACACATCACGTACAACACCTGGCTGTACTCGTACCCAATGTTCTTTTTTATTAATTTCTAATATTTTGGTAAAATTCTTAGAGACATCAACAATAATCCCATTACCAACTACTTGCCCAGCTAAGGATGTGCCAGCGGTTCGAGGGATAATTGATGTTTTATTTTCTCTTGCAAATTTGATTAGTTTCTTAATATCCTCAACAGATTTTGGTATTGCCACCGCCAAAGGCATTTCCCGATATGCCGATGCATCGGTTGCGTAAATAGTCCGCATAAGGTGATCATAATGTAATTCGCCCTCGATTTCACAACTAATTTCTTTTAATTTTTCTAGAATAACAGTCATTAAAATATCTATGTGTATTATTTAAATTATTGAGCAAAAATATTAAATTAAAAATTGCCCATTTGAAACAAAAAATAAAAACAATAACCCAAACAAACCAATTAAATAACTAAGCTTTTTGGCAATTTTTAGTACATGTTTTGTGTAAGAAAATAATTTTCAAAGATACATTATTTAGGGTCGAATTTATAAATTTCATATTTTGACAGATTTTTTTTGCGTATTTATATAATTGCATTCTTATCATTATTACAATTTTAATTATTTCTTTATTAAAATAGTTTCATTTTTACAACTGTAGTTGGGTAATTTCAAATGCTATAAAATTGAATTATTTATAGATTTATATTACTATTTTAGGAAGTGTAAATAGGTTACTTAGAACAACTTAGGCATAATTTAAAGAAATAGTAAAATTATTTTAAAATAGTAAATATTAGAATAATACAACAAATAACACTATTTATTTAAAAAATTAAAACAATAAAAAGCTGTTTTACTACTTGCTAAGTTGGAAATGTGTGTAGAATATCCAATCTTGTATAGTCAACTCGAATTATTAATTCAATACAATTAGTACTTGTATTTACAAGTTTGCGGTAATTAAATATTTTTTATAAAAAATTGAATTTTATAAATAAAAGAGCCAAATTTGCATTCTAAAGGAAGGTTTATTTTTGAATTAATTTAATTATTTTAATAATTGTCAAACAATTAATTAGAAGCTTTCCAAATAATTTTTATTTTTTCCAATTTTCAACTTTTTCAAATTTTTAACCTATGATGGATCATTATTTCAAATGGTTTAACCGCACCGAGCGGCTAGTTTCAGTAAAAAATAGCCTTAAAGCTATGTTTTTTGCTGTTACGATTTTGATATCTTCGAGCATTTTTGCTCAGGAAACTTCAGTTTCTGGTAAAATTACTGACGCTGCGGATGGCACCGGAATTCCAGGAACAAGTATTGCTATTAAAGGTACTACTAGAGGCGTAGTAACTGATGTAAACGGCGCTTTTAAAATCTCTTTACCTGCGGGAGCAACTTTAGTAGTGAGTTCTGTGGGTTACTTAACACAATCTATTTTTGTTGGTAGTAAATCAACTGTTGATGTTGCAATGGCTTCCGATGCTAAAACTATTGAAGAGGTAATAGTAGTAGGTTACGGTACACAAAAGAGAAAGGAAATTTCAGGAACTGTAACTAGTTTAGGTTCTAAAGAATTCAACTCTGGTATTGTAACAAACCCATTACAAGCCGCACAAGGTAAAGTAGCAGGTTTGGTTATCACTCAATCATCAGGCGATCCTAACTCACGCCCAACTGTTCGTTTGCGTGGAACAGGTTCTTTATCAGCTGGTTCTGAGCCCTTATACGTTATTGATGGAGTAGTAGGTGCACCTATTGAGAACATTGCCCCAGAAGATATTCTTTCGATGGATGTTCTACGTGATGCTTCATCTGCAGCTATTTATGGCTCAAGAGGTTCTAATGGTGTAATATTAATCAACACAAAACGTGGTAAATCTGGTGCTACAACACTAAGTTATAATGGTTTTGTGGGTGTTGAAAATATTTCACAACGCCCAGATTTATTAAATGCTGCTCAATTTAGAGAGGCAGTTAAAAAATTTGGTGCTAATACTACCGACTTAGGTGCAGATACAGATTGGTTAGACGTTATTACTCGCCAAGCCAAAAGTCAAAACCATAATGTAGGTGTGTCAGGTGGTTCTGAAAACTTCTCATACCGTGCTTCAGTTGGTTATTTAGACCAAGTGGGAACTTTAATCGGTTCTGGAAAAGACCGTATCAATGCACGTTTGAATATGGATTCAAAAGCGTTAAATGGGAAATTGAATTTGAGGTATAACTTTTCTGTTTCGCAATCAAATGGACAAATTGCTCGTGATAGAGCATTAGGAATGGCGTACAATATGCGCCCTACTGATCCTGTATATGAGTCGCCAGGTGTTTATTTCCAACAGCCAGGTACGTTTTCTAGCTTTAACCCATTGGCAATTGTTGAAAACAATACAAGAAATGAGAAAACCTTGGATATGTTAGGAAATGTTCAAGCATCTTATAATTTAACAAACGATTTAGTTTTCAAAGTTTCAGGTACGCTTCGTACTCAAGGTAGAGATACTGATGAATATATCAAAAGAGTATCAAATAAAGACACTCCAAACTTATTAGGAATAAATGGAGGAAATTCAGCTTCAAGAGCGTATTTTGATGAAAACGACACACAGTTGGAGACAACCTTAAATTATGTAAAATCATTTGGTTCATCTAGTTTTACTGCACTTGGGGGCTATACTTACCAAGATGTAATTAGAAGTGGTTTTGGTGCTACTAATGCCAACTTTTTAACAGATGCATTTGGAGCTAACAACTTAGGTGCAGGTGTTGGTATTTTACAAAACAATGCTGGCCTTGGCTCAGGCAAAAATGAATATAAATTAATATCCTTTTTAGGACGTTTAACTTATGGCTTAAATGATAAGTATTTTGCAACTGTGAACTTACGTCGTGATGGATCTACTAAATTTGGAGATAACAACAAATGGGGCTTCTTCCCTTCAGTTTCTGTAGGTTGGGCAATTAATAAAGAGAATTTCTTGAAAAATATTCAGGCAATTGATAACATGAAAGTAAGAGCGAGCTGGGGTAGAACTGGTAACTCTGAAGGTATTGGTCCTTTATTATCTCGTTCAGTTTGGGGTGTTAATGGTTCATATTATAATCCAGATACTGACAGCAACTTACCTTCTTATGGAATTCAATCTAACGCTAACCCTGATTTGAAATGGGAAGTTAATGAGAACTATGGTATTGGTATAGATTATTCATTGAGTAAAGGTAAAGTTTCAGGATCGTTAGACTGGTACACAAGAGCTACTAAAGACCTTCTTTATGTGGTAAATGCACCGCAAGAGGCAGGCTTTGTATTTCCAACAATTTTAGCGAACATTGGTAGTATGCAAAACAAAGGAGTTGAAGCTACCTTAACTTACCAAATTGCTCAAAAGAATGATTTTGAGTGGTCTGCAACTTTAGCGGCCTCAATCAATAAAAATGAGGTAACGGCTTTAGGTAACTCAAAGTTTAAGGGAGCAAAAAATATTTTTTTAACTACTAGCTTAGGATCTAACATTCGTGGAACCTCAGCAGTTGATTTCTCCGTATTAGAAGTAGGTCAACCTGTAGGCGTATTTTATGGTTCTGTAGTTACTAGTATTGATGATAAAGGAAAGTATATTTTTAAAGACCTCAATGGAAATGGTAAATTTGATCCAACTGATGATCGTACTTATTTGGGTGATCCAAATCCTTTCTTTGTTGGTGGCTTAACTAATAATTTAAAGTATAAGGCTTTTGATTTAATGTTTCAATTCACTGGTAACTTTGGTTCAGAAATTATGAATACAAATAGATTGCTAAACGGTCGTCAAGATGGTCGTGTACCATTAGGTGAGAATGGATTGGTTTCTACTTTAACTTCTAAAGTGAACGATGAAAGAACAATTTCAATGGATTACTATGTGGAGTCTGGAAATTTTGTAAGACTAAACAACGCATCCTTTGGATATACTTTTCCAAATGCTATTGGTTTATTGCGTAGGGCAAGAATATATGTAGCTGGTAATAATTTGGCTTTATTCACTAAATATACTGGTGTTGATCCTGAAGTTAGCCAAGAATTGAAATTGGATGGTAATAGACGTGCTCCTGGTGTTGATGTAAAAGAGACTTATTATAAAACACGAGGATTTACAGCTGGGTTAAATTTATCATTCTAAAAAATATTTTAATAGCGATTTTAAAACATAAACATAAATATTTGGTTATGTCAAAAGGTTATCAATCAATTTGAATATACAGATAAAACAAACTCCAAGTTTATAAAATAAATATCAAATTTTTAAAATTTAAAAAAACATGAAAAAATACATTTTTAAAGCAATTGCCGTAGGTATGTTATCTACATTTGCCTTGCAATCGTGTACCGATCTTACTGAGCCTAATTATGACTCAATTGAGGCGGATGATTTCTTGAAAACAGACGCACAACTAGCGGCGGCATTAGGGCCTGCCTATGGTGGTTTTAATGGAATCACTTGGGACTGGTTCAATACTCAAGAGGCTACTACAGATGAAGTAATATTTCCTACACGTGGTGGTGACTGGTTTGACAATGGCGACTGGTTACAATATTCACGTCATACTTATACTGCAAGTCATGGTCCAATTAATGGAATGTGGGGCTTTGTTTTTGGAAATATCTCAACTATAAATTCTCTTGTTCCCAAAGTTGCCAATAATAAAAAAGCTGTTGATGAATTACGTGCAATTCGGGCAATTTATTATTATATGGCTATTTCTACATTTGGAAATGTGCCTATCGTTACAAAAGATGGTGAGGCTGCCGGCACAAAAACACGTGCAGAAGTATATGCATTTATCGAAAAGGAATTAGTTGAATCAATACCTAGCTTACCAACAACCAAGGTTTATTCTAAAATGAATCAAGATGTTGCTAATATGTTATTAGCTAAATTGTATTTGAATGCTAAAGTTTATACAGGCACTGCCCAATGGCAAAAAGCTTTGGATACGATTAGTAAAGTTACTGGTAACTATACTTTAGAAGGAAATCAATTGTTCAATTTCTCAGTAAATAACAAAGGTTCTAAGGAAAATATTTTTGCCATCCCTTATAATAGTATTTCATCAGGTGATATGAACTTCCATATGAGAACATTGCACTACGCCAACCAGTTAACTTATGGTTTAGGTAATGCACCTTGGAATGGTTTCTGTACTATGGCAGATTTTTATAACTCATTTGACGATACAGATTTACGTAAGAAAATGTGGATCGTAGGACAACAATATAACGCTGCTGGTGCTAAATTGAAAGATGCAAAAGAGCAAGATTTGGCTTTTACAATTGATTTCGAAAAAGATCAAATGACTGACAAGGACGCTGTTTACCAAATAGCGGGTCCTCGTGCTCAGAAATATGAGATTCAAACCAACAACCCACGGGGAGGTCAAGACAACGACTTTGTTTTCTTCCGTTTGGCAGATGCTATATTGATGAAAGCAGAAGCTTTACTTTGGTTAGGTAAAGAAGCTGATGCTTTGGTTGAAGTAAATAAAATAAGAAAAAGAGCTGGTGTTGCTGATTTCACAAAACTTACTGCAGAAACTTTATTAGCAGAAAGAGGTCGTGAATTGGCCTTGGAATGCTGGAGACGTGAGGATATGATTCGTTATGGTACTTTCTCGAAAGAGCGAAAGTTCATGAAGAATACCGATAAGAACAAAGAATTGTTCCCTATTCCTCAGCCACGTATTGATGGAAATCCATTGTTGAAGCAAAATCCTGGATATTAATATTATATCTTTCGAACTTTAAAATAGGCAGATTCATAAAATTTGAATCTGCCTATTTTTTTGTAATTTTTATTTTCAAATATGTTGAAATATATTATAATATTTTCCAATTTTACTATTCTGTTTTCTTGTAAAAAAGAGGAGATAATAGTAGATCCATGTCTACTAAATCCGTTGGAGAATAATGAAAAATTAAAGAGCATAACCAATCTTGAATTAAAACATAATTTGGATAGCTCTTCTATTCAACTTTATACAAATTACAGTGCTACATCTATGAAAATGGAGAATTATTTTTTAGTTAGAAATGGTTCACCAATATTGAAATATAATTTTTTTAAAGAATCAGAAATTATAAATTGTAATGGGGTAGATATCGCAGAATATTATAAAGCAGAGGATTATGTTGAGTTTTTCAAAACTGCAAAATATGTGAAAAGGATTTGGAAAAAAGAGCGAAGCAAACAAATAGAATCAATAGGAACTTGCGGTACACTTAAGCCTTTAGTTGACTTGCCATATTTTGTAAAATTAAATGCTAACCTTGATAAATTTTCTTGGAAATCATTGATTTACCAATATAAATATAAAGATCAAACTGTTTATTATGGTATTTACACACCTATAGACAGGAAGGATACAAAATATGTTGGCTTTGCTGCTATGAATTGTGAAGGAATAAACTTGCAAGAAAAACCAGATTGGAACCAAGCGGATTTTCTGGCCAATGCCATTTTAGAAAGGCAAATTAGATAATCTATTTATCAGGCATAAACATCCATGTATCATTAATATTAAAATATTTCTCAGTGCCAGCGTTACTTTCACGAACCTGATAGCCACAGAATAAAACAGCATAACTACCCAAATCAGCTGATACCACCTTTATATTACCCCCACCAGGGTAGTTTCCAAAGTAATTCCAAGTATTAGTTGTAGGGACATATTCCCAAATATCAGAAAAACCTTTTACTGGATTAGTAGTTCTTCCTAAGCCATAATATATTTTATTTTTAAAAGGAAACAAAGTACCCTCTAAACGGCCAATACCCGGAAAGTCGGCTTTTTTTGTCCAATTATTGGTAATATCATCATATTCAAATAGTTGTATTTCTTTTTCATTTTTATTTTGGGCTATTATGTATCCTTTTGTTTTAGTGGCAGCACCTATAAAATCGTAATTTGTTCCAATATTTGGAAATGGCTTTTGAGGAAGGAATTCCTCTATTGAAAAATAACTCCAAAATTTATTGGTGTTGTTTTCTTCCAAAAAATATTCATTTCTATTTAAGCTGAAATGAGCAATGGGTCCGTTTTCAAAAGGTAAAGGTTGTAGGTAATTTTGAACTGGATATACCCAATACATGTCTTTCAAATAATTTTTTGTGTTAACCCCTTTTGTACTAACTGTATAGCCTCCGCCCAGAAATGCGGTAGGATTTGTATAGTCTTGATTTAGGTTTAGCGTGAAAAACAAGGGTTCTTGGCGAGGTGAAAATTGTGGATAACTATATTTTTCCTTTTGCCAGGTAAAATTAGGGTCGTACCATAGGCCATTATAATGCTTATATTGCTCCCATTCATTGTTTTGATTAAGTCGCAAGAAGGTGAGCTGATAATCGTCTAATTTTGTAGCTACGCCAGTAAATTGCCCTTCTTCCAAATTTAAATCACCAAGCCGTCGCCAATTTTTAGGGCTTTCAACTATTACTTCAAATTCATTGCTATAACTTATTTCGCTCGCTTTATTTTGAACAAATGCCTTAATATATATTTTTGAGCCGGTTTTTAACTCAGTTATTTTAGCGACAAATCGGGTGCCTCGATTAATTTTGTTAATAATCCTCTTTTGATCGCTAATAGTTGGATTCTTTTTTTCAGACCAAACAATTCCATATTCAACCTCCTCTTTTAATTCGTCAGTAAGCAAATTTCCTGTTATATCGATTACTGTATTGCTTAACGGATAGGCAGTTGAAAGGTTTATTTCTGGTAAATTTTCTTTAATTATTGGTTCTTTTTCAACACATGAGTAAAAAAAGAGAATTGAAATAATTATTAATCTTTTCATATTTTATTTATGGTTTAAACTCCCAAAAATCATAAGCCATAAATTTTCTGGCTGTACCAATTTCAGTTAATAAAGATGAATACCCCATACCTAAAAAAACGGAATTGCTTTTTTTAACATAAGCAATATTACTGCTGCCAGCACCTGGATAGTTGGCAATTTGTATCCATTTTTTTGTAGAGGTATTGAATTCCCAAAAATCTTTAAGACCATTTTCACTGCCTTTTTGTTCCCCAAGCCCAAAGTAAACTTTATCTTTTATATTAAACAAAACTCCACCAAGCCTATCTGTACCTGGGAAATCTTCTAATTGAGTCCATGTGTCGGTTTTGAAATCATAAAAATATACTATTAATTTCGAGTTTTTTTCTAAGTTATTTTCTAATATTACCAAGCCGTTGCTATTTGCTCTTGTGGCTTTAATTCCTGTAAAATTAATAAATGGTGGTTCTTTCATTTTTTCCCATAGAAAATCTTCCTCATTGAAAGCCCACAAATTTGGGTTAGGCTTAACCTCTATTACAAATGCTTTATTACCAGCACCAAACGCTACTGCAGGCGCTTCTGCACCTGGGTAATCTTCTATTTTATTGAAAGTGGATGTTCTCGCTGTTTTTAAGTATTTCACTTTACCTGAGATTGTATTTTCAATTCTATAGCCACCTCCAGTAATTACATCAAACTTTCCCGTATCATATTCAATATCAGCATAGAACTGATTATAAATCATGGGTTCAAAAGCGCTTAGAGTGCTTGGCCAAAACCTACCTAAATCATTATAGTAAAAATCTACAGATTCCTCAAATCCAGCAACTTTTCGTTTAAATGCGGGAGTGTTATTTCCACTCAAATAAGCAATTGGTAAGTTAAGAAAGCCATTTATCCGAGGTATGTCCTCCAAACGATTCCATCCTTTTGCAATTTCAGGATTATAGATAAAATCCTTGCTATACACGTCTTTACCTTCAATACGCATATAACCACGAATATAATAAACGGTCTTAGGCTTAAATTTGGTAATTTGCTCACTAAAAGGGCCTTCTTGAATCGAATTATTGCCTGAATATTGATAGTTATCTTTTATAGTTGGATTCGGTTTGTCGCTCCAACATATTCCAAATTCCTCTTTATTTATACTTGATGGATTTATAGTTTCACAATTGACCTCAATAGCACTTCCATTATTGATCAGGTAGGCGGTTGATACAAAAACCTCAGGTATAACAAATTGAAAGCTGGGCTTTTCAACACAACTTAACAATAAATAAAGAAATATTAAATTTCGTTTCAAATTAGTTTTATAAAAATTTGTTATTCCCAACCAGATGGCCGCTCCAAAGTTCCATTTATAAACGCTTTGCGGCAATCACCTTTCATTATAAAAGATGGATTTATTCTTACATTTTGCTCAATAGGTATGGTTAGTTTTTTCTTTGAAACTGATGATACGCTGAAATAGCCCAAAGCAATATCAGTTGCATCTTTCTCATTTGTTAAATTTCCTTCAATAGGAGCGGGTTGAGGGTCAAATATTGTACCAACTCGTTTGCGTTGTTCTTCATATAAATTCCAAAAAGTAAAAGCATTTTTACTTAATGAATATTGTGTTACTTCAATAAAATGATTTCCAATTGCACGGACTGGCGATATATACACTGGATATTTCTTGATAAAATTACCATTAATCGAGGCATCAGAATATAGTAATACTTGTGGATAATCGGTTGGTACCCAGCAGTTTTGATAACAAATAGTTGGCCCAAATGCACTACATAAAGCACCCGTGCTCTCCCAGCGGCTATAACCATATGCTGACCATCTATAAAAATTTTGCTCACTAGCGGGGTCTTTTGTATCAACATAAACTTGGTAGCCATCATTTGAGTTTATGGTTTCTATATTCACGTATTCATAGCTTAGGTTTAAAATCGGTGAAACTGGGTTCATTCTTTCTGATTTGGTAGAATATTTTTCCCCAGAAGGAAGTTGCACTTCCAATTTATAACTAAAGCCCGTTTGACCAATAAAATTTGGATCAATAGAACGGTATGTGCCAAGTTCCAAAACATCTTGCCTAAGCTCTGTGCTTCGTCCACGGTTGTCAGAAATGATTACTCTTGCTCCATTTAAAGCTAAATTGGCAGGCGTTGAAAGTGAGTTTTGGTATTTGCCTGTGAAAGATAACCTGACAATATAAGGGCCTGGTTCATTTGTGATTAGACCATCCACAACTAATTTTGGTTTCTCAACTCTGATGGGCAATTCAATTTCTTCAATACATGAAATGAGCCCAGTACTTAAAACAAACAAAAATAAAAACTTACCGATTCCACGTCTCATTGATAATTCCTTTAAAAGTTTTTATTAAATGTAAGTGAGGGAATAATTGACCCAAATACTGAAAGCCTATTCGTCTTGGTGATTTTATTATAACTTGTAAAAAAAATAGAGTAGGGGTTTCGGCGAGCATAAACATTGTAAAATGATAAAACCCAAACACTATATTTTTTCTGTTCTTTCACCTTACGAGTGTCAAATGAAAGTGATAAGTCCATTCTATGGTAATCAGGAATTCTGTCAACATTTCGACGAGAATAATTAATGACTGGCAAGTTATTGAATCGATAAGACCCATCTGGAAAGGTAGCTGGGCGACCCGTTGTATAAATGAAATTACCTGACAAATTAAAACCATAGCCCAAATTGTGCAATACTGATGCTGTTACATTATGCGGGCGATCAAAATCTGCAGGAAACCAGCGCCCACCATTTACAGCTTCAATTGGATAGGGTGTAACTATTTTGGTAAACGTGCGTGAATAAGTATAGCTAATAATTCCTGTAAAATCGCCCTTATTTTTTTTAATGCTTGTTTCAATTCCATAGGCACGACCAATTGCTCCTAAAAGCGCCGTTTCTAAAAGTGGGTTTTTGGATAGTCTGGCCCCTTTTTTGTAATCAACCAAATCGGTAAGGTCTTTATAATAGCCCTCGATGGCCAATTCGTATTTATTATCATGTAAATTTTTGAAAATACCCACAGAATATTGATCGGCTATTTGAGGTGGAATATAGGTGTCGGCCAATTTCCAATAATCTATAGGCGATATGGCTGTTGTGTTTGAAATCAAATTGAGGTATTGGCGCATTTTGTTATAGCTAAATTTAATTGAACTGAATTCTCCAAAACCTATTTTGAGTGAAATTCTCGGCTCTAATCCGCCATAAGATTTAACGATTTCATTTGGAGCAAATACTGTTGAATCTACAATGCCTTCAGCTAATCGAGGTTGGTTCTCGCTATATTTAAAAACCGTTTTTGCCCCTAAATTTTGGAAAAATGAATACCTAAGGCCAGCAGAAAGACTTATGCTTTCAGAGAACTTATATTCGCTGCTAATAAATGCAGCCATTTCATTGGCTTTTTCAGTGGCTATTTTTTCGAAAATGATATTTGAATTTGGTGCATTGGGCTTTTGGTTAGAAGGCGATACGTCATATCTGATAAAATTGCCTCCCATTTCAGCCTTAATTTTGTCAGTTGGTTCATAAAATAGAGCCGTTTTGGCTTCTTTATGTGAAATTTTTGATTTCAGCAAAAATTCATTTTCAAGCTTTAAACCTACGACATCGAATTCATAATCACTTATAAATACAGAGTTATTTATTGATAATTTATTGGATAAAATCCTGTTCCACTGAAAGTTAGCCTGTGTCATATTCCAGGAATAGGCGGTGTCTTCCGGAAATTTGAAGTCATCGTAGGATCGATAACCCGAAAGTGTAAACCTATTTTTCTCATTTAATTTATATGATAATTTGGCATTAAAATCATAGAAAAAGGCTCTATTTTTATTTACAGGGGCGGGGAATTTTTTAATACCAATATTTGGGTAGGCAATTCTTGTAGCTAGCACAAAATTTAGTTTATTCTTTATAATAGGACCATCTACCACTAGCCGTGATGAGATTGTGCCCACACCAACAGAATATTTCACTTTTTCATCATTGCCTATTTTTGTGTTCATGGCCAATAGTGCCGAAAGTCTACCGCCACTTGATGCTGGAACGCCACCTTTATAAAGGGTAACATCTTGCACAACATCAGAATTGATACTTGTGAAGAAACCCAATAAATGGGAGGTGTTGAAAAGCGGGACACCATCTAATGTTACTAAATTTTGATCAACTTTTCCACCACGTACATTGAGCCCACCAGCTCCTTCACCTACTGTTGTAACACCGGGTTGCAATGTAAGAGCTTTTATGATATCCGATTCTCCAAAAACAACTGGGATTTTCTTTAAATTACTCATATTGAGCTTAATAGAGCCCATTTCAACGTCTTTAACATTGGCGTCTTCACGACGACCTTTTACAATAACTTCATCAAAATCTTTGATTTCCTCGGTGAGCTCAAGATCAAAAATAATATCATCTTTAAGAACAATCAATCTAGTTTTCTTGTAAAAACCTACTGCTGAAGCAGTTAAAAAATATTCGCCAAAAGGTAAAGTAATGGAGTATTTACCATTTTCATCAGTTTTTGTGCCCTTGTTTCCTGGAGTTATTAATATACTTGCACCAATAATTGGTTTTTTGGTGGTGGCATCTATTATTGTACCTTCTAATTTTGCTCGTGCTATACCAGATTGTAAACTTACAGCAATAAGGAAAAATGGCAATAGGAATTTTAATTGCTTTATATTCAATTGAAAAGAAATTTATTGATTCATCAAGAACAGTCAAATTTAGCCCTTATTGAAGAATATAGCAATGTTTTTAACTATTATATTTATTCACTAGTGATTAATGGCTAAGTTATTTTTATAAATTAATTCATTTCAAAAAATGCCTTAATTTTCGTATTTTTGCAAATATTTTACGATGAATTTATTGATGAAGAAAATTATAATTATTGCGCTGCTAGCTAACTTATTTAGTGGCTGCAATAAAACTGAAAATACCCTATTTGAATCACTCCCTTCGTCCGAAACAGGCATTGATTTTGTTAACAGAAGTCTAGAAAAAAAAGACTTCAATATATTTAATTATCGAAATTTTTATAATGGAGGTGGCGTGGCAATTGGTGATGTGAATAATGACGGCCTTTCAGATATTTTTGTGACTTCTAATTTTGAAGAAAATAAGCTTTATTTGAATAAAGGGGAGATGAAATTTGAAGATATTACACATAAAGCAGGCATAATTGGCAAGAAGTTTTGGAGTACTGGTGCCACTTTTGCTGATGTAAACGGTGATGGTGCCATGGATATTTATGTATGCAATTCAGGAAGCAGAGACGCCCGTGGTAATCAATTGTATATCAATCAGTCAGGTAGTAGAAAAGGTGGGCTACCAACTTTTGAAGAATCAGCGACTGAATACGGTTTGGCCGATGGTGGGTTTTCGACTCATGCTGCTTTTTTTGATTACGATCGTGATGGCGATTTGGATATGTATTTGTTGAACAATAGTTTCACGCCAATTGATAAATTAGGGTACCGGAATATTCGAAATGAAAGAGATAAATTGGGAGGTGATAAGTTGTTTAGGAATGATAGCCCCCTAACCGATTTGTCGGACCGCCCCAGTGGTGGAACACATTTTACTGATGTTTCTGAAGAGGCTGGTATTTATGGTAGTCTCATTGGCTTCGGTTTAGGAATTACAATAGGCGATGTAAATAACGACAACTGGCCAGATATTTATATTTCCAACGACTTTTATGAACGTGATTATTTGTATATCAACCAAAAAAACGGAAAGTTTAAAGAGGATATCGTTGCCCAAATGCCACATATAAGCCTGAGCTCAATGGGTGCAGATATTGCAGATATTAATAACGATGGCAACCTAGACATATTCGTTACTGATATGTTGCCTAGTGACGATGTTCGGCTTAAAACTACTAGCACTTTTGAAGGTTATGACCTTTTCGACTTTAAATTAAAGCAGGATTTTTGGTATCAATATATGCGTAATAATCTTCATTTGAACAATGGAGATAATACTTTTAGTGAAATTGGGCAATTTTCAGGTGTACATGCTACCGATTGGAGTTGGGGCGCTCTGATTTTCGATATGGATAACGATGGTCAAAAGGATTTGTTTGTGGCCAACGGAGTTTTGAAAGATTTGACTGACCAAGATTTTGTAAATTTTTTGGGTGATCGCAACACAATGCAACAAATGCTAGAGGGCAAAAAGTTTAATTATAAAGAGTTTACCGATAAAATTGCTTCAAAACCAATCCCAAACTATGCTTTTAAAAATATTGGTAATCTTAAATTTGAGAATCAAGCAAAAAATTGGGGCCTAGAAGGACCAGGCTTTTCAAATGGATCGGCATATGGTGATCTCGATAATGATGGCGACCTTGATTTGGTTGTGAATAATTTGAATTTTCCACTTTCTATTTTTAAAAATAAGGCAAATGAAAACCCTAAAAATCATTATTTGGCAATAAGTTTAACAGGAACAGAAAGGAATGTACATGGCATCGGCACAAAACTTATAGTGTATCAAGGCAATGAGCTAAAATTGTTACAACAAATGCCAAATAGAGGTTTCCAGAGTTCTTCTGATCATAAATTAGTATTTGGTTTAGGAGAAAATGCGAAAATAGATTCATTAAAAATCATTTGGCCTGATGATAAAATGGAGGTTTTGAAAAATCCAAAGTCGGACCAAACAATTAATTTGAATTATAAAAACGCTAATCAAACGTGGAGCCAGCCCAAAGCTCAAAAATTAGCACCAATTTTTTCTGATATTACCTCAAAAACAATTAGTTATAAACACAATGAAAGTAATTTTAATGATTACAATCGGGATGTTTTATTAAAGCAAAAGCTTTCCACTCAAGGGCCAGCTATGGCGGTAGGCGATGTTAATGGCGACGGTTTGGATGATGTTTATTTGGGTGGTGCCGCTGGTCAGGAGAAAAAGCTATTTGTTCAAAATATGGCTGGTAAGTTTTTGGAATTAAAGCAGCCTGACTTTGCGAACGATATAACTACTGAAAATACCGATGCCCTATTTTTTGATGCAGATAAAGACAATGATTTGGACTTATTTGTAGTAACCGGCAGCAATGAATTTTTACTAGAAGCAGTTGAATTACATGATTTATTATATCTGAATGATGGCAAAGGCCATTTTAGTAGAGATGTTCGTTTTCCTTCTATTTATGAAAATGGTTCATGTGTTACCGCCGCCGACTTTGATAAAGATGGCGACCAAGATTTGTTTGTGGGCAGTCGTATGGTTTCTGGCAAATATGGTATCAATGCCTCTAGTAATATTTATATCAATGATGGCACAGGCAGTTTCAAAAATCTTTCCAAAAGATATATGCCGCAAATAACTGATTTGGGCATGGTTACAGATGCCGAATGGGTAGATATTGATAAAGATGGCTTTTTGGATTTGGTAGTTAGCCAAGATTGGGGCGGAATAAATATTTACAAAAATGAAAGAGGGCGGCAGCTTATATTTAAAGAAACTATTGCCAACTCAGAAGGACTTTGGAATTGCCTAAAACCTGCAGATATTGATGGTGATGGCGATATTGACTTTATAGTTGGTAATATTGGGGAAAATACAAGGTTAAAAGCTAGCATTGATAACCCTGCAAAACTGTATACTGCTGATTATGACAATAATGGAGCTTTTGAACAAATAATTACTTGCCAAACAGAAGATGGTAAATCATATCCGATGGTATTGAAAACTGATTTGCAAAGAGCAATACCAAGCATTAAAACCAAGTTTGTTAAATATGTGGATTATGCAGGTAAAACAATTGAAGAAATATTTACAGAAGAACAGCTGAAACCTGCTCAGTTAAAAATTGCAAAAACTCTCAGCACATCTTTTTTAATTAATGATGGTAAAGGGAATTTTACCTTAAAATCATTGCCAAAAGAAGTACAGTTTTCTAATATTTCGGCTATAGAAACTGGAGATTTTGACCAAGATGGTATATTAGATATTGCATTAGCAGGGAATTTTTATGATATATTACCCGAGTGGGGCCGCAACGATGCCAATTATGGTATCATTTTAAAAGGATTAGGTAAGGGTAATTTTAAACTAATGAAATCAGCTGAATCTGGCTTCAGGGCACAGGGGCAGGTGAGGAAAATGTTTTTGGCAAAAGGGAAAGATAAATTAAGTCTGATTTTAGCGAAAAATAATGATAACGCCCAAGTTTTTTCAATTAAAAAATAATAGTAAATATTTCTATGTCCTTTGTTTAATAACATAGAGTGGCGATTGAGGATACACGCCACGAGTAGTCGCTGTTGACATTTTTACTACCATAGCAATTTTAAAGTCCCAGAGGGACGGCCAGCATATTAACAATGGGTTTTAACCCATTGAAAAAAGGATTAATTTAATGACAATGGTTTCCCCACTGACCACTGCAGTATAGTTTGGAATTAATAGTAATAAGTATTAATAAAAATGATGAAAAATAAAATTATAGTTTTAGTAGCCTTTTCTTTTATAATATCCTGTAAATCAGGCCTAAACAATGCAGATTCAGTTTTTGAGAAATTGGATTTTAAAAGCTCAAAAGTTGATTTTATAAACAAAATTACAGAAACAAAAGACTTCAATATTTTGGATTATCTTTATTTTTACAATGGAGGAGGCGTATCGGCAGGGGATATCAACAATGACGGTTTAGTTGATTTGTATTTTACCTCAAATCAGGAGAAAAATAAGCTCTATTTGAACAAAGGAATTGGAGCCGATGGAAAGCCAAGCTTTGAGGATATTTCTAAAAATGCAGGAGTTGAAGGTTTTGCAGACTGGCAAACAGGTACAACTATGGTAGATATAAATGGTGACGGACTTTTAGATATTTATGTTTGTGCCGTAGCCAATTTTAAAGGATTAGAGGGCTCCAATGAATTATACATCAATAATGGCGACCTTACTTTTACTGAAAAGGCCAGTGAATATGGTTTAGATTTTACGGGCTTTTCTACTCAAGCGGCCTTTTTTGATTATGATAAAGACGGTGATTTGGACTGTTATTTGTTAAATCATGCCGTACATACATCACGCTCCTACGACCGTGTGAGTACTCGTATGTTAAAGG
>JANMZR010000240.1:0-4342 GCA_031383555.1 Cytophagaceae bacterium
AAACGAGAGTAACTATTGCATATTTAATTTTGAGCATTGAATTTAAGATTTAAAAACAGTTTTGAATTATTAGTGTGTCGATAAATATTTATCAAGTTTAAGGAAATTTGTTAAATAATGCTAGAATTGCCTAAAGATTCTTCCTAGAGCTTTTTCGGGTGCTGTCTTGTCGAGGCACGAGACATCTTGTATGCGGTTAAATTAAATTTTCAATTTGAAAATCAACTTTTATAACAAACAAGATTCCTCCTAGCGTCGGAAAGACAGATGCCGTAGAGTTTTTTCGGTTGCAGTAACTCTAAATCCGCTAATATCATCTATTAATTTTAATTACCTCAAAATCTTAATTTTTTCAGCAACCGTACCTGACTCACCAAGGCGCATAATCCATAAAATATTTTTTGTGAAGGTACTTGGGCTTACTATTTTTTTGCCTAAAAGTTCTACATTTTTATCGATTCCAATTATCAAATTAGGTTTTTTTACAGGCTCAATAAACGTTAGTTGCTTTGCATTTTCCCATGAAAAAGTGCGGGCTACTTTAATACTGAAATTAACAATTCCGTCTGATTCTGTGTCCAATAGGTTGGTGAATATGCGGAATGGCAACCAGATTTTCGAAAGCCTTAATTTGGTGTCGTCAATAAGGGCTGAAATAATTGTGTTGATTTGCTTGAAATCTTTTTCGAGATTTTGGATATCGCTTTTGCTAGAAATTTCTGAGGCCGCAATGCCCAAATCGAGATTTATATGAGCGTTTATGCCTAGAAGTAAATGCTGAATAACAGTGATTTGCCCTGTTTTTGTTGCGTTTAAAGCGATTTCCCATGATTTGGTGATTGGCTTGCTTTTTTGATAATCGTCAAATGCTTCAAAATATCTTTTGGCGAAAAAGATGTCCAATTTTTCCATTCTGGGGCCGTTGTCAAATTTATTTTGTGAAATTCCTTCCTTTACAGCAATCGTCATCCTTCGATAAAGAGCTGCAAAATAGCCCATTGGCGACTGGTGCTGCTCAGTCCAAACAATAATTTCATCAAGTCGGTTAATAACGTCGTCAATTGTAGTCATCTGGTTTTTGGTTTTTAGGTTAATATAATTTCAATAAATAGGTTAGCGTCCTTAATTTATTTTGTTTGTAAATGATGACCTCTACTTTGGCGATTCCGACCTTTTTAAAAATAATTGCCAATCATCTATCGTATCAATATCTATTTCACCATTTGGAAAGGGTATCTCAGCCATGGAGCTAGTATATTTTGGTAGAATGGCTCTGGCCCCTTTTTCACCTTTAAGGCTCATTAAATCATTGAATAGCTGTTTTTTGAATAATATAGGAACGCCTATTTCTGTGCCATAATTAGACGCAACAATGGGCAGGTCCGTTTGATTTGACTTGGCGATTAGCGCCAACAATATATTTGCTGATAAATAAGGTTGATCGCAAAGAGTAATAATTATTTTTTCAGCTTCGGCGTATTTTTGCAGCCCTTTTTGAATGGAGGTTGACATGCCTTGTTCCCAAAGCTCGTTGAATACTATATTGCAATTTGTGCTGATTATTGAGCTTGAAATTAGTGAGTAATTAGTGCCCAAAACTACCGTTATATTTTTAGAAACTTCGGCAGCAAGGCTGATTGTTCTATTTAAAAGTGTTTGGCCTTGGTATTGAAGCAGTTGCTTTGGCTGGCCTAATCGGGAGGAACTGCCCGCTGCCAAAATGATTATGGGTATTTGAGAATGCATTTATTTAGGCTTTTTTCAAAAACTCTATTTACCTGGTTAAATTCTATGGTCGGCATCGTTTAGCGATTCCGACTTTAATCCATTGCTATTTTTTATTTCCTTTGGCTTGAAGTTTTTATTTTATTTTCAAAACAAAGTTAATTGAATAATCATAAAAGTTGGGAATTTGGCTATTTTTGTAATTGAATTATGAATATCAAAACAAAAAGCAGCCTATTTATTATATCAAGTATTTTATTTGTGGGTATAGATTGGTACACCAAATTTTTGGCCAAAAAATACCTTTTTTATGTGCGATCGAATAGGTATTTAGACGGGCATTTTATATTAGACTATGCCGAAAATAAAGGTGCAGCCTTAAGTTTCGGGGCGAATTTACCCGCTAATCAGGCGGTTTGGGTGTTGGAGGTATTGCCAGGGCTTATCCTTTTTGTTTTATTGATATACATCGTAAAAAATCTCAAGAATTTAACGTTATTTCCAATACTATGTTTTGCGGGTCTGTTTTCTGGCGGCTTTGCCAACTTGGTGGATAGGCTTCAAAACAAAAGGCAAGTAATTGATTTTATGATTGTTAACATTGGCAGTTTTCAAACAGGCATATTCAACTTTGCTGATGTATTTATATCTTTTGGGGTAATTGGCCTTTTGGTGGCGAGTATATTTTCGAAAGAACGGGCTAATGATTCGGAGGGCTTCGCATGAGTGATAGCAGCGAAATCCTTTTTTTAAATTTGGCCATCGACTTTGGCTTGCTTAGCAAATGCTGTTTTGGCCAAATTTTAAAAAAGATTGGAGCGGATAGCACGACCCCTGACGAAGGCGGGGATATGCCCAAAATAAGCTAATAATTAATCGACAAATCGCTTTAAAATAGGACCATAACTATCCACTCGGCGATCACGAAAATAAGGCCAAGTTTTACGATAATATTCAGTGAGATCGAGATCGACCTCCTGCACATGTACCTCCGGCTGGTCATGCGAGGCCAAATATAGCAAAGTGCCATGGGGATTGGCCACAAAGCTGCCACCCCAAAAAGCTTGCTCAGCCTCAAGCCCAGTACGATTTACAGCCACCACATGAATGCCATTGGCTATCGCATGCGACCGCTGGATGGTTAGCCAAGCATTGTACTGCTCACGATTGATGTTTGGGTCGGTTTCGGTGGCATCCCAACCAATGGCGGTGGGATAAAACAAAATTTCGGCGCCCATCAATGCGGTAATACGGGCGGCTTCTGGGTACCATTGGTCCCAACAAATAAGCACGCCAATTTTAGCGAATTTAGTTGCAAATATTCTGTAGCCTGCTTCTTCTGAGGGCTGGCCTTCCACGGGGGAGTCGCCTGGTGTGAAATAGTATTTTTCGTAATACCCAGGGTCGTCGGGAATATGCATTTTGCGGTATTTACCCAAATAAGTACCGTCGGCATCCAATACGGCAGTGGTATTGTGGTAAAGGCCGGGTGCTCGCTTTTCGAATAATGAGGCGATGATAACCACATTTAATTCTTTTGATAATTTTGAAAATAACGCTGTACTTGGCCCCGGGATAGCCTCAGCCAACTCAAAGTTTTGATGGCTTTCTATATCGCAAAAATACAGCGAGCCAAAAAGTTCTTGAAGGCAAATGATATTGGCACCCTTTGCTGCAGCTTCTCTGATGCCTGCAATAGCTATATCCAAATTGTTGGCAAGGTTGGCCGAGCACGACATTTGGACAAGACCAATATTTACTTTTTTCATTTTTTTGCAAAATATATGTTTGCAAAAGTAGTGATTTGACTTAAAATAATTTAATTTGTTGTGTTCAAAAATATTTAAACTGTAAAAATTATCATAAAAATGAAGTATCAATTATCAGACGGGTTTCCTTATTATGCGGAATTAACTGAAAATCAAGATTATAGGCTACTATTTGAAACTGATGAATATTTTAAATTGTATAGGTCAATTTCAGAGGAACAGAGCAATATTAGCTATGCTGAGGGAAAGTGGAGTTTGAAGCAAATATTAGGGCATATTAATGACCATGAGCGAATAATGACCTATCGTGCTTTGCGTTTTAGTAGAAAAGACGATACCTTATTGGCGGGATATGACCAAGACGTTTTGGTGAATAATAGTAGGTCAAAGGAGCGACCTTGGGCCGATTTAATTACTGATTTGCAGCATGTTAGGTTTGCCACTATTAGTTTTGTTGCATCACTATCAGCAGAGCAATTGCAGCTAAAAGGCAAGGCTTGGAAATATGAATTGACGGTTGAGGATTTTTTGAGGGCCACCATAGGCCATGAAATGCACCATATCAATATGATAAGGGAGCGGTATTTGCCAATAATTTGAAATGATGATTTAGAGAATTAGAAATTGATAATTTGAGTAAAATGAGGTAATTTAACCAGCTCTTAATCAAATTGTTCCATGACTTTAGGCTAGAGAAATAAAAAAATAATAAAAAATATGAGAGGCCTCAATAAAGTAACTTTAATAGGCAATTTGGGTAAAGACCCCGAACTGACTGTATTAGAAGGTGGTATTTCAGTGGCAAAATTTAACTTGGCCACCACCGAAACATTCAAAGATAAAAATGG
>JANMZR010000164.1:0-5568 GCA_031383555.1 Cytophagaceae bacterium
GCTTTAAAACCAATCAACTTTGTATTGTAAAACAAATTCTACTTAATTGAAGTCCAAAAAGAGTGATACGCCAAATTCGAAAAGGCCAATACCTATAATTAATTGATTTTGACGAACGTCTAAGCTGCTTGAGCTATTGGTAAATGCAGATACATATTAATTTAAAATATGACTCTGAATGCTATAGGAAGGCCTTTTCGTTCTTATAAGAAAGAACCATAACTTCAGTAAGCTGATGGTTCCAGTAGGACTCCATCCAGAGGGATTGATTAAATACCCCAATTTATCTTTCCAATTTGTAGCCGTTTTTATTTGATTTCGTAGCCATTTAAAACCTTCAAATTCTACTTTAATAAGATTTGAAGTTTCGATATTTGCTATTAAACCATAAATTGGAGCCTCATTATCTTCTCTGCTGAATGTACCAAATAGAATATCCCAAATGATTAACACTTGCCAATAGTTTTTGTCTAAATATTTCACATTTGAGCCATGATGCACGTTGCGGTTACTTGGGGTGCCCAGCATATATTCCAAAAAGCCGATGTTTTTATCAAATTGGTATGATTAAAAATACCCCAAACATTAGTAGCCCCAATAATCGCAGCGAATTGAAGAATATCAATTCCCAAAACTGGCATCAACCAGAAAAATGTACCAGAGAAAGTATCCGAAAAGGTACCCCGATTTGCAATTGAAAAATTCAGATCTTGCGAACTATGATACAAAGCAATCGAATTATAAATATTGTATTACTTAGTTTCCTTTTTTAATAATATATCTATTTGTTTTCCAAAATAAGCTGAAAGGTTTTCATTTGATAGGCATTGAAATTAGGTTTCAAAATGCCCTTTTCAATTTTTATTTTTTTTGCAAATTGGATTCATTATGCGTTGTTTGCCAAACTAGGTGTATCAAATCTTTAGCTGCCACCCATTTTTCACAATGACAGTGCCACTAATTCTCCAGGGTGGCCAACTGTTCCTACTGCCACCACAATATATTGTTTACCATTGATGGAATAGGTCATGGGCACACCTGTTTGATTCGCAGGTAATTCAAATTCGGAAATTATTTTTCCGGTAGCTTTATTATGTGCCCTGAAAACCTTTCCGCCCCCGCCGTCTGAGGCATATAAGCCAGAGCCTTCACCCGCAAATAGCAGTGATTTAGTAACTAACATACCCACTCGCTCAGGTGAGCCAGTTCTTGGTATTTTTATTCCTTTCAAAGCCGGAATGTTTTTAACCCAGTCTGGTGTGTCTGAGTTGGGTATCATCCATTTGTGTTCGCCTTTATTAAGGTCTATGGCGGTTATTCTGCCATAAGGTGGTTTGACTAAGGGCAAGCCATAAGGTCCTATTCTTGAATTACCCATAAATGCCACATAATCCATATCTCCAGTTCCTTTTGCAGAAGGTTCAATGCTCATAGGTCTCAAAACAGTACTTGAAGAAATATACAATACGCCTGTCTCAGGGTCAAAAACTCCACCCTGCCAATTGGCTCCCCCTACGGCATCGGGTATCATTAAAGTACCTAATTCCCTAGGCGGATTATAAAGATTTACGGGTGTGTACAAAGGTCCTTTGTGAAATTTAGAAGCGATTTTTAAGGCTTCTTTTTTTATTTCAGGTGTAAAATCAACAAGAATATCGTCTGAATATCCTTGTCTATCAAAAGGTGCAGGTTTGCTTGGACAGGGCTGAGTTGGGGAAGTGACTTCTCCAGGAACATTGCTTTTTGGAACATTTCGCTCCTCAATAGGCCAAATCGATTGTCCAGTAATTCTATCGAAAACAAAAGTAAATGCTTGTTTGGTAACTTGTACCACCACTTTTTTAGGTTTACCGTCTACTAAAATATCTGCCAAAATTGGTGGAGCTGGCAAATCATAATCCCAGATGTCATGATGAACCAATTGATAATGCCAAACTCTTTCGCCAGTTTTGGCATTTAAACAAACCAAACTTTGTGAAAATAAATTGTCGCCTGGTCGATGCCCGCCATAGAAATCCCCCGTAGCGGCCTCAATCGGCAGATATACATAGCCCAAGGCTGGATCAGCTGTCAAAGGTGCCCAAGCTCCTGCATTGCCCGTATATTTCCAGCTTTCATCTTTCCAAGTTTCGTTTCCAACCTCACCAGCTTGCGGAATAGTATTAAAAGTCCAGATTTTTTTACCCGTTTTAATATCATAGCCCAAAATATCGCCTCTTACCTGACTTTTTGAGCTCGGAGCTAAACCAACAGGAAAACTCGAACCAATTACAATCACATCATTAACAATAATGGGTGGCGATGTGGAGCCTATGGTGGAAGTAGAGGGATCCATCTGACTGTCTAAGCCTTTTTTTAAGTCCACTATTCCGTTTTCACCAAAATCACTTAACAAACGACCCATTTTGGCATCCAAAGCGACCAATTGAAAACTTGGTGACACAAAAACAATCTTATCGTTTCCATGTTCGGTGTCTTCCCAATAGGCTACACCTCGACCTGAGTTTTGCCTTGGCACATATGCTTTTCGCTCTTTTTTGTCTAATCTAAAAGTCCAAAGCGTTTCTCCAGTTTCGCCGTCTATGGCTGCAATACTTCTGCTGAGGCCAGCTGTTGTATAGAGTATGCCCTTGGCCATCAAGGGCGTAGATTTGAAATAAAACTCAGGATTGGGGCCAAAATTGTCGGTTTTCCATCGCCAAGCTATTTTCAGTTGGCCTACATTTTCTTCATTTATTTGTGCAAGAGAAGAATAATTGGTGCTTGCAAGATCTCCACGGTGCTGTTTCCAGTCTGCTTCTATAGTTTTGGGTTTATTGTTTACCAAAGCTGGTTTAAAACTCCTACTTATTCTTGACGGCGGTGCCATCCCCATCATGATTTTCTGTGTTGTATTCTTAAACGATAAAGGTTTTTCACCTACTGGAAAGCCATTTGCATTTAACATAAAAGCTATAAGGGCGGTATACTTATTTTCATCCAAAGAATTGGGCTGCGTTTTTGGCATTGTTGTTTTGGTATACAGATAAAGTTCTCTCAGGCTTTTGTTTTTCCACTTGATTTGAAACTTTTCACCAACCAAAGCCGAGCCACCCTCGCTTCCTCGAAGGTCAGTACCATGGCATGATGCACAGTTATTGGCGTAGACTTCGGAAACAGATGCAACTTGCTCGCTGGTAAATACGCCATTCAGCGCCGTTGACGGTTCAATGTTAATGCTTGATTTGGTTTGAGAAAATACAAGTGGTATTGAAGCCATCATGCAAAGAAGTATTATTAATGTCTTTTTCATTGCTTGACTATTAATGAATAATGATCAAAAATATTATAAAAAGATTGGTTTATACCATTTTTTTGAGCCAAATAATGTAAAGATTTTATAAGATTAAATTCAGTTATTCAACAAACGCCACTTTACTCCATTTTTCAGGCAAATGTGTATCATAAATACCGTGACTGCTTAATACCATTGCAGGATGTGGCTGTACTTCTTTGCCGCTAACCATTAGTTTTTGAAAACGTCCTAAAAATAGATTCCAAATATCGCCATTGGTAGGTGGAATGCTTCTGCCATTGGCCAATAAAGCTAAACTACGCCAAGGAATGGCAATCTCAGCAGTCCAGCCTTTATCTATATCTTTGTGATTATTGAGAGTACCATCAATATTTACTGCAGTTTCTAAGCCTTCCATATCAAAATTTGTAAAGGCCCAACGAATGCCCCGTGGGTTTGTACCCTTCCAGAAACTTGCTCCAGTGCGGTCATAATCGCCACCAAACGTATATGCCTGTGAGTTATGCACATCAAATGCTGGAATATCAAATTTACTGCCTTTTGTGTAGGCATCTTTCCAAATAAAAAATACTTCATAAATGGTATTGGCAGCATTGAATTCCAGTTCGTAATAACAATCGCCACCATCGATAAAAACTTCTAAATCATTTTCTAAAAAGATAATACTATCTCTATCGGTAAGTTTGGCTTCTAAAAAAGGTTCTTCTGCAACAAAGGCAATATATAGATGGCTATGGTTCCAAAGAATGGCTGTTTGAGTATTATACATGCCGGCATCCCCTGTCACTATATCTACAAAACGTTTGCTCCATGTGGCATTTTTCCAAATGTCTTTGCTTACATCTCCGTCTATTTTGATAGACGTATTTATTTTTTTTGCTTGATAATCAATCATCATCCTGGTTTATTTATAAATAAATACTTGAGTCTCCCTTGATAAGGTAATGTAGCTCGGATTCATCACTACTGTGTTAAAGGGAAAACTTCCATTTTTATCTGATGTTACGGCTCATACAGTAACAAACTTTTGATTTTTTAAACTTGGATGATGGGGTACTTTTTCGTTTTTCTCATTTTTTTGCTTTGATCAATTCGTCCTAACTATCTTGTGTAAAGAAGTAAGATGGCCCCACTAATTTTGCCCCTTTAAAAGCAACAAACTGCTCCTTTGACTAACTACAAAACGTTTTCAGAACTCTTTTATTGGCAACAATATGTTACTTTTATCAATTAATTAGTAATATTAGTTTTCAAATATATCTCACTATTATTCATTTGGCGCCGTGAATATATTATGTATAACCTATAATTTTTTTCTAAACCTTTTTGTCTATTATTTAAATATTATTACGAGTTTAAATATTATTTTTGAAATTCTAATAAATTTCTAGTAGATTTTGCTCCACAATATATTAAATTTAAATTTAAAAAAGATATGTATATGCAAAACTTCAACTCTCGCCGTGAATGGCTCAAAAAAAGCAGCCTGATTACTTTATCAAGTTTTTTGACTTCAAGTCCAACATTTGCATTTTCAGACAGAATCAGGGTCTTTGATGACGATATGATCCATTTAGATAAAAATGAAAATCCATATGGTGTTTCTCCAATGGCGTTGAAAGCACTCCAAAGCTCAATAAGTGTGAGCAACCGCTATTTAGTGACTTCTGCAAAGGAAAAATTATTACAAAAATTGGCATCAAGAGAAAACTTGAGCCCAGCAAACTTTATCACCACATCCGGTTCAATAGAAGTATTGGGCCTTACCAGTATTTATGTTTCACAAAACAAAGGGAGTGTCATTTGCCCCTATCCTACTTTTGCCACTTTGCCAAATAGCTGTAAGAGATTAGGTATGGAATTGATCAATGTACCTGTGTCTGGCAATAAAATTATCGATTTAGAAGCAATGAAAGCAAAAATAAAAGATGATACTCGCTTGGTTTATTTATGCAATCCAAATAATCCAACAGGTACCATATTGAATATTAAAATTCTTCGTGATTTTGTTGAAGAGGTAAGTAAAAAAACAATAGTATTAGTGGACGAAGCTTATTTTGAATTTCTTAATCAATCAGTATCTGATATGGTAAAAATCAATAAAAACGTATTGGTAAGTCGTACTTTTTCAAAAGTATATGGTTTTGCAGGTTTACGTGTGGGTTATCTTATTGGGCATACCGAAACGCTCAAAGAAATGGTCAAATTTCAAGCTACAAGCACAATGGGTATTTCGAATATTGTTGTTAATGCCGCCATAGCAGCACTTGACG
>JANMZR010000189.1:0-3923 GCA_031383555.1 Cytophagaceae bacterium
CTAAACCCCAGAAGAGGAATTTGCTCAGATTTGTCCATATTGAGCTAATTCATCAGTGTTCTTGGGTCTGTAACCACCCCTGTTACCGCTGCCGCTGCTGCTACCAATGGGCTTGCCAAAAGTGTTCGTGCACCTGGGCCTTGGCGTCCTTCAAAATTACGATTAGAAGTACTCACAGCATATTTGCCAGCAGGAACTTTGTCATCATTCATTGCCAAACATGCTGAGCACCCTGGTTGACGAAGTGCAAAACCTGCTTCATTTAATATATCCAAAATACCTTCTTCTTTTATTTGACTTTCAACAATATGTGAGCCAGGTACTAACCATGCGGTAATATTATCTGCTTTTTTGCGGCCTTTTACAATAGATGCAAAAGCACGAAAGTCTTCAATGCGACCGTTAGTGCAGCTGCCCATAAATACATAGTCAACATGTTTACCTATAATTGTTTCATTTTCAGCGAATCCCATATAGGCCAATGATTTTTTGTAAGATGTATCACCATCTTGACTATTGGCTGCTGTTGGTATGTTTTGAGAAATCCCAGTTCCTAAACCAGGGTTAGTACCATAAGTAATTTGCGGCTCTATTGTGGCTGCATCATAAGTTAATTCATAGTCAAAAACGGCATCAGCATCTGTTTTCAAAGTTTTCCAATAGGCTACTGCTTTATCCCAAGCTTCCCCTTTTGGGGCCATTTCACGACCATTTAGGTAATTGAAAGTGGTTTCATCAGGTGCTATCATGCCTCCACGAGCTCCCATTTCAATTGATAAATTACAAACAGTCATTCGGCCCTCCATGCTCATATTTTGAAATACTTCACCAGCATATTCTACAAAATAACCCGTTGCACCTGAGGCAGTTATCTGTGAAATAATGAATAAAGCGACATCTTTAGGCAATACAGCTTTACCCAATTTTCCGTTGATGGTAATTCGCATTTTCTTTGGCTTAGGCTGCATAATACATTGACTGCTCAATACCATTTCCACTTCTGAAGTACCAATACCAAATGCAATCGCACCAAAAGCACCATGGGTTGAAGTATGGCTATCTCCACAAACGATGGTCATGCCTGGTTGTGTGATACCATTTTCTGGCCCAACTACATGAACTATACCGTTTTTTTTATGACCTAAACCCCAGTGGGAGATACCATATTTGGCTGAATTATTTTCTAAAGCCAGTAACTGACTAGCCGAAAGTGGATCCTCAACTGGCAAATGCTGATTGATTGTTGGCGTATTATGGTCGGCAGTAGCGTAGGTACGTGAAGGATAAATTACGTCGATACCCCTCGTTTCCAAACCCAAAAAAGCTACTGGACTTGTAACTTCATGCACAAAATGACGATCGATAAAAAATACATCAGGGCCGTCTTCTATTTTGCGAATCACATGGGAGTCCCAAACTTTATCGAATAATGTTGTTGAATTACTCATTTTATGTTTTATTAAAATTTTTCTATTTTTGATTATTTACATTGCCTTTTATTTTAGTATAAAAACAATGATTTAGGCAATTTTAAGGCTCATTTTTTCATTAATTTCACATAATTATAAAAATGATAGAACAAATTTCACAAAAAAATACAAAAAAGCAAAGATTTAAAGGTTCAAAAAATAGCGATTTTAGTTTTTTTTTATTATTTGGGCGGAAAACAGTATATTTATAATTGCAATGATATTAACTAACCATTTTCTAATATTATTCTACAATTTCAACTAAAATTTTTGATTCAATTTATATATGCTTAGTAATTTCCCTATTTTTACTTTACAAATTCAATTTCATGACAGAAAAATCTTTCGAAAATCAAGTTGCCATTATCACTGGTTCGGCATCAGGCATAGGTTTATCTATAGCACAAAAGCTTAGTGAATTGGGTGTGAAATTAGCTTTATTTGATTTGCAAAATATAAAAACCAACTTTCATTCCAGCTCAATATTTTACAAAACAGATATTTCAAATGAGCAAGAAGTGATACAAAATATCAATAAAGTAAAGGCGGATTTTGGAGCAATCCATATTTTAATCAATTGTGCGGGGATCACAGGAATTACCAATACAAAAAGCCATTTGACTGACACCGATAACATTAAAAAAGTATTTGATGTTAATTTTATGGGCTCCTACTTTACCTCAAAGCATGTTTTGGGAATAATGCTGGATAGTAACTATGGCAGAATTTTGCATATTGCCTCTATTGCTGGTAAAGAAGGGAATGCTGGTATGTTGGCATATTCGGCCTCCAAAGCTGCCGTGATAGGAATGACCAAAAGTCAAGGAAAAGAATATGCTGAAACGGGGGTTACCATTAATGCGTTGGCGCCTGCTGTAATACAAACTGCTTTGGTAGATGCGATGCCCAGCGAACAAGTGAAATATATGACCGATAAAATACCTATGAAAAGAACAGGCACCTTGGCGGAAATAGCCAATTTGGTAGCCTTTATTGTTTCACCAGAAAATAGTTTTACAACTGGCTTTACTTATGATATGTCGGGTGGCAGAGCTACCTATTAATTTAATAATCAAACTATTATGGAATACAAATCGGAATCGTTTATCCCAGAAAAAATTGCTATAGGGGTTATTGGCCTCGGTTTGATGGGTAGTAGTATTGTTACTTGCTTACTTTTGGCGGGTCATAAGGTTGTTGCCATTGCTCCCATGCCTATTGATCTGGAAACTGGTGAAGCAAGAATTTTACTCGATTTGAAAAAGGCCTATTCAGAGGGAATGATTAGAAATGAGCCATCTTTTTTTCTGGAAAAATTAACAATCACTCAAAACTTTCAAGAGCTATCCCCTTGCCATATTATTATAGAATCGGTTATTGAAAATAAGGAAATAAAAAAAGCGGTTTATAAATCAATTGAAAAAGTAGTTTCAAAAGAGGCCATTATTGCCACAAATACTTCGGCTATTCCTATCACTGAACTTCAGGAAGATTTGGAATACCCTGAACGCTTTTTAGGCCTACATATGATGGTGCCAGCTCATACCGCTAAGTTTTTAGAAATTATTTGCGGTGATAATACTGACCAAAAAATTGCTGAATATCTTTATAAAGTAACGCCACTATGGAACAAAGAACCCAGTTTATTACGAAAGGATATTCGTGGCTTTATTACCAATCGTTTAATGTATTCGATGTATCGAGAAGGCTGTTATTTAGTTGAAAATGGATATGCAACTGTGGAAGATGTGGATAGAGCTATTCGCAATAGTGCTGGCTATTGGTTGGCGCATGCTGGCATATTCCGATGGATGGATATGACCGGGATACCCGCTTACCATACGGTTATGAAAGGGCTTTTGCCCACATTAAGCAACCAAACCACCCTACCAAAACTGATTGACGATATAGTAAAAGAAGGTGGAAACGGGGTTTTCAACGGCCATGGTTTTTACGATTATACGCCAGAACAAGCCCAGAAATGGCAAGATTCTTACCAGACCTTTGGTTATGAAATGGGCAAATTGGCTAGTAAATATCCTGCGGATTTGGGAGAGAAAGAATAGAATAAAAAGCAAGCATTGCTAAGTAAAAGGGTCGCCTACTTCAAAAAAATAGCCCTCCTTGTTGTGTCTTCACAAACATTTTTGTGAATCTTTCAATAACTAAATGAAAGCTCGTGAGGGCACAATCTTTTGCACAGAATTTTTAGGTTATATTTGAAAAAATAAATATTCACTACATCAAAAATGTCCTACTTTATTTGAATTGTTCAAAACAATAGTTGATAAATGAGCAGCCTCGAAAAAAGAGAAGACCTTAGCGATAAAATTAAAACTGCTTTGGATAAAGCAATTAAAAATGTTATTGCCGAAACGAAGGCTAAAAACTCCTACCTGGTCATTGCTGATAAAAAAGGCAATATCCAAAAAATACCTGCTAAAGATCTATAGG
>JANMZR010000197.1:0-5451 GCA_031383555.1 Cytophagaceae bacterium
GCTCGAAATGACAAAAGAAGGCCCAGCGTTGTCCTTTCGACTCGGCGTAGCCTGAGGAGAAATCTAAAATAACTCACTTTTAATATGTTTCCACTCTAACTCCTGTAATTCCAATTTATTAATTAATTGAAAACGAGATAATTGAAATAATTAATCATATTTTAATTTTTTTACTCTTCAATAATAAACTTAAATTAATTAGATTTTTAAAAAAAATAAAACTAGATTTTTATATTAGTAGGCTATAGAAAATCTTCTCTTTTTGGGTTAAACACATCGACCAATTCTCCTTCCTCCAAACATTTTACCCCATGAAATACCATAGTTGGAGCGTAAAAAACATCTCCTGCTTTTAAAACTTTTGTACTGTCACCAATAGTAACTTCAAAAATACCTTTTGCTACATAACCAACTTGCAAATGTGAGTGGTTATGAATTGCACCAATTGCACCTTTTTCAAATTTGTTTTTTGTGACCATCAATTCATCAGAATAAGTCATTATTTTTCTTTGAATTCCTCCTCCTAAGTTGTCGTAAGGGACTTGGTCATTTTCAACTAAAGTCAAATTTTCCTTTTTCATTTATAAATTTTAATTTTTTACACTCAGTTAGCCTTATTTTTCAAAATAACAATAAATTATTGATTAAATTTATTCTTAAACGAATAAAATATTAATTAATATTTTGGAAATTATTACAATTAAAGACATTGCAAAAGCATTAAATCTGTCGGCATCCACCGTTTCAAGGGCACTGCGTGATAGCCATGAAATATCTGAACCTACAAAAAAAATTGTAAAAGAATATGCGAAAAAAAACAACTACAGGCCAAATCCTGTTGCGCTGAGTTTAAAGGAAAATAAAAGTAAATCATTAGGTATATTAGTGCCAGAAATAGACAATCCTTTTTTTTCACAAGCAATCAATGGTATTGAAAGCGTAGCCTACTCTAGGGGTTATCATGTGCTAATTTTTCAAAGTTATGAATCGGTTGAGAGGGAAATTATAAACGTAAATCATATGTTTTCGAGGCGTGTTGATGGCATTATAATGTCATTATCGGCTGGAACATCAGATGTAACCCACTTGGAAGAGCTAACAAAAATAGGTACGCCAATCGTTTTTTTTGACAGAATAACCGACCAAATAAAAACACATAAAGTAGTTACGGATAATTATACCGGAGCCTTTGAGGCGACAGAACTACTTATTAAAAACGGCAAAAAAAGGATTGCTTATATAGGTGTGGCCAACTATCTTTCTATTTCAAAAGAAAGGCTGGCTGGCTATGCTGCTGCTTTGGAAAAGTATAAAGTTCCTTTCGATGCATCAATTGTGAAACTTTGTGACTATGAACCTGAAAATATTGAAAATGCAATTTTGGGATTAATGAATTTGGAAAACAAACCTGATGCTATTTTTTCAGTTTCAGATAGACTTGCTCTGACCTGTCTTTCTGTTTTCAAAAAACATAATTTGAAAATATCAAGAGATTTTGCCTATATCTGTTTTTCAAATTTAAAAGTCGCTGATTATTTCTCACCAAGTATTACAACAATATCACAACCTGCCTTTGAAATGGGACAAAAAGCGACCGAATTATTATTGGAAATAGTAGAGTCGAAACATAGAGAACGCATTGTATTTCAAACGGTTACTATTAAAACTAGTTTGAATATTAGGGAGTCGTCTGAATAAATTAGGCGAAGTTTTCTACTAACGGCTTTTTACCCCATCGTGGATCTGCTGAAGTGTCTCATTCAGTCCGAAAGTCCAATTCCATGTAGGATAATGTGTTTTAAACTTAGTCAAATCTGAAATATACCAAATATGGTCACCAATTCGGTTGGTTTCTGAATAGCTGAAATTCATTTTATTCCCAGTAATTTCCTCACAAATAGTGATTGCTTCTAACATAGAACAGTTTGCAAAGCGCCCACCTCCGGCATTGTACACCTCGCCAGCTCTTGGGTTTTGGTAAAAATGCCAGAACATATTCACCAAGTCGTAGCTATGAATATTATCACGAACTTGCTTGCCTTTATAACCAAAAATAGTATAATGTTGGCCAGTGACGGCGCATTTCATTAAATAAGAAAGGAAGCCGTGTAGCTGAGTACCAGAGTGATTGGGGCCAGTAAGGCAACCGCCACGAAAAACACCCGTTTTCATGCCAAAATATCGGCCATATTCTTGAACTAAAATATCGGCAGCTACTTTTGAAGCCCCAAAAAGGCTGTGTTTGGTATGGTCAATACTATGTTTTTCATCGATTCCATTTTCAAAATAAGGGTGACTGGCATCAATTTCGAACCGGGTTTCAGTTTCGATTAATGGCAAAAAGTTGGGGTTATCGCCATAAACTTTATTGGTTGATGTAAATATAAAAACAGCTTCGGGGCAATGCAAACGTGTCATTTCCAACATGTTAAGCGTACCATTGGCGTTTACAGTAAAATCTGTAAATGGCTCTTTGGCTGCCCAGTCATGACTAGGTTGTGCAGCAGTGTGCAAAACTAACTTTATATCAGAGCCATATTTTTGAAATACAGGTTCCAGATCACTTACCTCTCGTATATCGGCTGGGTAATGTATATAGTTATCAAATTGCTCTTTTAATCGATTTTGATTCCAAGTAGTTGAGGCTTCTGCACCAAAAAAATATTGTCGCATATCATTGTCAATGCCAATTATCAAATCAAATTTATTTGCAAAAAAGCTTACCGCTTCACTTCCAATTAGGCCTGCTGAGCCCGTTACTAATGCTATATTCATGTAAATACTTGTTCTTTTTTTCGTGATGTAAAGATAGTAAAATTAAATTTTACCGAATAAGTACAAACCATAGTAATAGAGAAATATAATAAAATTTAAAATAATTTAGCCTATATATTCGCCAAGATTTAATGATTTCTACTTTGCTTATGGTATTTTTTACCATTTCTTGTTGTATATGCAAGTTTTTTAAACTAATTATTTCTTAATCAGCTCAGAATACTTATTTTTGCATTCCAGATTTTGCATAAATAAAATTTTGGAGATTGAAACCTATCTAAAAAATTCATTTTATTAATATTATAAAAATCATGACAAAAATTGTAACAGGCGACAAAGAATATTTCAAAGGTATTGGCAAAATCGCATTCGAAGGACGTGAATCAGATAATCCGTTGGCCTATAAATGGTATGATGAAAATGCAATGGTTGCTGGTAAAACCATGAAGGACCATATGCGATTTGCTGTGGCTTATTGGCATACTTTCTGTGGTACTGGTGCTGATCCTTTTGGTCCGGGAACCAAACATTTCCCTTGGGATGTAAAAACCGAGGCTGTAGCCAAAGCTAAAGATAAAATGGATGCTGCTTTTGAATTCATTACAAAACTCGGTGTGCCTTACTATTGTTTTCACGACATCGACTTAGTTGATGAAGGAAGCTCATTACAAGAATATGAGTCAAACCTATCAGCAATAGTTGATTACGCAACATTGAAGCAAGCTGAATCGGGCGTAAAATTACTTTGGGGTACTGCAAACGTATTCTCAAATGAGCGTTATATGAATGGCGCTTCTACCAATCCAGATTTTGCAGTGCTTGCTCATGCAGGTACGCAGGTGAAAAACGCCATTGATGCAACAATTGCTTTGGGTGGTGAAAATTATGTTTTTTGGGGTGGTCGTGAAGGCTATATGAGTTTGCTCAACACGAATATGAAGCGTGAATTGGCACATCTGGGTCAATTTTTAACTATGGCTCGTGACTATGCCCGTGCCAATGGCTTTAAAGGTAAGTTTTTTATTGAGCCAAAGCCTGCTGAGCCTACCAAACATCAATACGATTTTGACTGTGCTACAGTGATTGGTTTTCTTCGGGAGCATAATTTGCACAATGATTTTATGATAAATATTGAAGTAAATCATGCAACATTGGCTGGTCATACCTTCCAACACGAGTTACAAGTAGCTGCTGATGGAGGCTTTTTGGGTAGTGTTGATGCCAATCGTGGTGACCGTCAAAATGGATGGGATACGGACCAGTTTCCAGTTGATTTAAATGAATTGACAGAGTCGATGTTGATTATCTTGGAGGCAGGTGGTATTACACATGGAGGTGTGAATTTCGATGCAAAAACCCGAAGAAACTCAACCGATTTGGAGGATATTTTCTATGCGCATATTGGTGGAATGGACAATTTTGCTCGTGCCTTGGTTACTGCCGACACTATTTTGCAAAAATCAAATTATAAAAAATTCAGAGCTGACCGCTATGCCTCGTTTAACTCTGGAAAAGGTGCTGAATATGAGGCTGGTAAGCTTGGTTTAGCTGATTTACGGGCGTTTGCATTGGCCAATGGTGAGCCAAAACAAACCTCAGGTCGCCAAGAATGGTTGGAAAACATTGTGAACCAATATATTTAGTTTTAAGTTTGTTCAGAAATAATATTGACAATAATTTCATTAAATTTGTAACCCCAATTCTGTGTAATATATAGAATTGGGGTTTATTTTTTATAAAATATTTCCTAATGAAGCAATTAGCTAAAATACTTGTTTTTATAATCATTTTCTCCCAATTTTTTTCTTGCAAAAATGATACAAATCTTTTTAAAAGCCTACCAGCAGTTGAAACAGGCATCACATTTTCAAATAGAATCACTGAAAATGATACTATGAATATTCTCGATTTTGAATATATATACAATGGTGGAGGGGTAGGTATGGGCGATTTTAATAATGACGGCCTGCAAGATGTGTATTTCACTGGTAATCAGGTAGCTAACAAGCTATATCTGAATAAATCTGATACTACTGAAAAGAAAATTCGCTTTGAAGATATTACAGAAAATTCCAAAACATCAGGTAATGGCAAATGGTGCTCTGGAGTAGCCGTGGCCGATGTAAATGCTGATGGAAAGCTGGACTTGTACGTTTGCGCTAATGTAAAAAAATCAGCCAAAGACCGTGAAAACCTATTATATATCAACAAAGGAAATGATAAAAATGGCATACCTATTTTCGATGAAATGGCAACCGAATTTGGTTTGGCTGACACTACTTTTTCAACCAATGCGGCATTTTTTGATTATGACAATGACGGCGATTTAGACGTATATATTTTGGTTGATAAAATTGACAATAAAGCCTCCCCAACTAACTTTCGAACACTAAAAAAAGATGGTAGTTCTCAAAACAATGACCAGCTATACCGCAATGATTTTGACCCTAAATTAGGGCATGCTTTTTTTACAAAAGTAACCAAAGAAGCAGGAATCAACCAAGAAGGCTTTGGCTTAGGCATAAATATTACTGATATAAATCGTGACGGTTGGAAAGATGTATTTGTCACTAACGACTTCATTACCAATGATTTACTTTGGATAAATAATAAAAAAGGTGGCTTTACTGACCAAGCCTCTCAATACTTCAAACATACTTCGGCTTCCGCCATGGG
>JANMZR010000259.1:0-11210 GCA_031383555.1 Cytophagaceae bacterium
GTCAAAATTCGTTGGTACATCTAGGCCCAAGCCACCGCCTACACCATAAAATGATACGTCGGCGTTGTAGGCTGATATTTTTGCTCGTCTAAATGAATTTTTTAAATCGTTTTGGTCCAATGCATTTATTTTGAAAGTATCAGGCGTTGCTGCCAACCTCCATTTTAAAGCTTGCCTCGAAAGGTCGTAAACAGTGCGTGAACCTTCGAAGTCATCAATAAACGAATTACCATTTACTCGAGGTGCCACCCCCGGGAACAATTGGGCATATTCTCCAGAAAAATCTATTTGTGATATTTCCTTTGTTTGAAGCAAGGGGAGCTTGTCAATAACTTTTGTTAGAAATTTAGACTCTTTTTTAACTCCAGCATCAAATCCAACAATTGTATTATTGGTAGGCTCATTGCCTATTGCCACCCTAGTTAAAAAGCCTGATGGTGTTTCTTTATATTTCATTACAGTGGCCCCCAAACGAATATCCTTTGTTAATGAATAGTCAAACCTACCGCCAATCATGGTTCTTATTTGGTTG
This sequence comes from Cytophagaceae bacterium, assembly GCA_031383555.1. Lineage (GTDB taxonomy): Bacteria > Bacteroidota > Bacteroidia > Cytophagales > Spirosomataceae > JANMZR01. The sequence continues at coordinate 533 of JANMZR010000259.1, forward strand.
GAGAAAAGGTCAGGTCGCTCATAATCTATACGAATTTCTCGACCAGAACTCATTATACTTTGGTTCAATATTCTCAATTGACCCATGCCCTCCTCAACTATATAATCAGTTCCTGATGAGAGCGGTACCCCTCCAGCGGATACAACTACAGTAGAGCCATCAACTCCAAATGGTAATTGAATGGGTGTACCTCCTCCTCCACCTGAGGCTTGTGCACCTCCAGCTCCCACCTGGTTCCCTCCACCTTGCATATCACCTACTAGGAAAAATTTATTTTTTCGAGATAGTTGTTGTGCATCAGCCAAAGTTTTTCGATACAAGTCGTGGAACACATACTTTTCTATTAAGGTATCTTCAGTACCTTTTATGAAATTTTTCTCTAGTGTGGCTCCAAAAGGCTCTAATACTGGAAAAATAATTTTACCAAAACGGGTGTCTACAGTTGTGTTTTCAATAAAGTCAAAGTTACCATCTGGTTGAGGGTCAAGCTGTTGATTGAGTCTATCTAAACCTAAAAGTTTTATAAGAGGTTTATCTTTGGTGTTAATACCTTCTTGGAGATTTGGATTGTCAAAACCTGTTTTATCATCTTTGTAAATTACCCTCAATTGAAAACCTTGTTTAACAATAGAGTTGGTATTAAGTGAATAAACGTTTTTCATCATCAAATCCCACATGGGGTTGGTCACATTATTTCTGATGGTCGACGACTTCAACATTTTCATATAAAGCACTTCATCTTCTTGCCTATTCTGATAGTCTTCAGTAAGTTCACCCACTTTATACTGGCGCCCTTGATAAGTATATTCGTACGACACGGCCAATACTTCGTCGTTTTTCAGTGGGGTTAGCAATGAAATATATCCCATTTCATTATTTAGCCTATAATCTCTTTCTGTTAATTTTTTAGCGCCTCTAAGCAACTCAAAATCGGTACCACGCTGAAGGCCAAGGCCTTGCATGTCAGCATTAATTTTATCAACTGGTCTTTTACCTGTTGTATATAAATTAAATATTTGGTCATAAAGCCCGTTTAACTTGTTAGTAGCGGGCTGGTTACTTGCACTTCCTCCAGCCAAATTAGCAAAACCTGCAATATTTCTTAGGGTTTCTGTATTACCAGTTCGGTTGGTTACATACACTTCAATTCTTGTAATGTTCACCCCAGAAAGTACGATTGGCATGTTTTTTAGCCATTTTTCATAATTATTTCTGAAAAAATGGGAGAGGAAAAAATGCCTATTTTCATCATAATTGTCACAACGAATCTCAAAACCTTTGGCTTGGCCTCCACTACCACCTCGCAAATAAATTGACTCTACTTTAGAGCGTTGTTGCGAAACAGCCAATTGCATATCCAATTTTCCAAAACGCAATAAAGTTTTGAGGCCAATCAAATTACTTACCCCCGTTATTAAGGTTGTAGGTAAAGTAAAATTAATATTTCCAGCCTCCACATTTTGAATAATATCTTCTTCCTGAGCACGATAGTTCATTTTCAATTGATTTTGAAAGTTGAAACTTGCTTTTGTATCGAAGTTGGTATTTATTTTCATGAGGTCGCCAATACCTCCTGTAAGGTTAAAGCTTGCCTGCTGATTAAATACAAATTGGCCTGATTTACGTTGCCTGATGGGTAAAAGCGGGTTATCGGAATTTTGAAAAAAGGCACCTATTTCAACACTCACAAATCCGTTTGGTTGCAAATCTATTTTTTGACCTAAAATACTATCGAATATTTTACTTTTAAATAATTTCGGTTTCAAACCACGGCCACTTATATCAGAAATGCCATCTGTTGCCGAAGCATATTGGCGCATCATCTTGTTATACAAATAATTGTCTTGCTGTTTGGAATATTGGTCTAAGGAAATATTTTCGGGAATACGATAGTTTGAAAATGGAGATTTTTTCTCGCTACTTTTTTGCTCAAATCTAATACTGCCTTCGGGGTTAAATGAGAAATTATATAGCTTATCGGTAGCTTGATTCAAATAAAAAGGCGATGAGTATTTTGGATTGGTTGAAAAAGTAGAAAATTGATCTGAAAAATTATATTTAGGATTTTTACCTGATTTTATAACTTTAATTGTATCAAATTTAGCTATTTGTGTATTTGAATTTGGAGTAACCTGTTGTGCAAAAAACACCCCACTTTGGTTAAATAAAAATATTAACCCAAACAGTATGGTTCTGATATAATGGTTTGGATAAGTATTCAATTTATAAAGTAATTTTTTTAAGGGCAGAGTTAACATAAATTTTAAACGGAACAAAAGCGCAAAATAGTATAGTTTTTTTTATCTTAAGGCCAGTTTTATTAAATTTTCAATGGATATATTTAGGCCTTCTTTTTTAATTATTGTATCTATACTTTTTTCAGCTACGTTTCTAGCAATTCCTAAGGTAGTTAAAGCTGCCAAGGCTTCACTTTTAAGGGCATAACTCGGCATTCCAATATTTAAGCTAGTGCCTCCACCTGTCATTTGGTCTTTCTTGAGTTTATCTTTCAACTCAATTATTGCCCTGGCGGCTGTTTTAGCGCCTATTCCTTTTATGCTTTGCACTGTTCGTACATCTTCAGTAACAATAGCATTTTTTATTTCTGAAGCGGAAAGTGAAGAAAGCATTACCATTGCTGTTCCTGGACCAATACCAGAAACTGAGATTAAATCGACAAATAAATCTTTTTCATCAATTTCAAAAAAACCAAATAGTGTATGGGCGTCTTCTTTTATATTCAAATGAGTATGCAACTTTACCAATTCGTCTGAAATAGATAATGCTGAGTAGGTTTGAAGAGAGATTCGAATATGATACCCAATACCACCTACATCAATTATAACATAGGTGGGATCTTTAACAACTAACTTACCTTTTATATATGCTATCATAACGAATTACAATTATTCTTAATTTAATGTGTCAGAATTGATTTTCAAGCAATTCAAAAACAATTTAATAATAAAAATTCAGAAAAATTTAAAGCCAGCCATTAAACTATACTAAATTTTAAATTAGCTTAACCTTAATTTTTGACCTGGCTTTAGGTTGTTATTTTTAATTGCGTTTAATTTTATAATTTTCTCAACGGTGGTTCCTTCATATCGTTGTGCAATGCTCCAAATGGTATCGCCTTTATTTACCACATGAAACTTTTGGTTTATAGTTTTCGCTTTATCTTCAGCGTCATTTTTGGCTATTTTATTAGATAATTTTTCCTCGGTATTTCCAGTCAGCTTTAATTTTTGACCATACTTTATTTTATTAGATTTCTCAAGACTGTTCCAATTCTTCAAATCTTCCAAATCAATATCATATTTTGATGCAATTTGGGTTAAATTCTCGCCTTTTTTCACAATGTGAAAGCTTGCACTTTTTGAATGATTCTTTTCAGTGATTTCTTTAGACTTTTTAGTTGGAGATTTTTCTTCAATTTTTCTGGAATTTTTGGCGAAATATTCAGCTTTTATTGGTGCATTTTCCAGATAAAGTTTTATTTTTTGGCCATACTTTATGCTATTTGTCTTTTTTATTTTGTTCCATGACTTAACATCATAAAGGTCAACACCATATTTATTTGCAATTTGACTCAGATTTTCACCTCTTTTTATGATGTGATATTTAATAGTCGGTTTCCTTTTGGCTACTTCTTCAAACTCGTCTGTATCGTTGGCGGCCAATGTAGCTTTTGTTTCTTCATCATCACTGTCACCTGATTCTGTGTTAGCTTTTTTATTTGATTTTTTACTTTTACTAGCTAAAACAGTTGAGTCTTGTTGGTCGATTTCAATTTCAAACTTTGATTTCTTTGATGTTCTTTTTGATGCTGAATCCAATATTGCTACTCTATTTTCGTCAAAAAAAGAATAACAATTTATGGGTATTTCTAGCAAAAAATCCTTTGTTGTTTCTGGCAATTCGGTTGAAATTATATGTGGATTTACTTGCTGAAAGTCTTCAAAAGCAATATGGCTTAAACTAGCCAATGTACTCAAATTCAAATAATTACTAACCATAATTGGAGCTGATTGTGGTATAGTTTCATCTCTATCTGGGAATATTCCATAGTCAGCAGCGTGGTGCATCATATATATCATAGCCACATATTGAGGCACATAACTTCTTGTTTGTTTATGTAAAAAAGGATAAATTTCCCAAAAGCCACCACCGCCAGCTTTTCTTATGGCTCTTTTTACATTGCCAGGGCCCGTATTATATGCGGCAAGCACTAGTTCCCAATCGCCAAAAATTCGGTAGAGTTGTCGCATATATTTACAAGCAGCCTCAGTCGATTTTATTACGTGATGGCGTTCATCAATATATTTATCGATTCTCAAACCAAAGTCAATTCTGCCAGTTTTTGGCATAAATTGCCATAAACCAGCCGCCCCGGCATAAGAAATTGCCTTTGCATTAAGTCCTGATTCAATCAATGATAAGTACTTTATTTCGTCAGGAATACCATATTTTTTTAGATTTTCTTCAAATATTGGGAAAAAGTAGTTCTTTCTTTCGAGCATAGTTTTAGTGAAACTAGGCTTACGGTATGTAAAAAAATCGACAAATGAATGTACGTATTGGTTGTATTTTAAAGGAACTTCATTTTGTAGTTTTTCCAATCTAACTCTAATGGTTTCGCCATCTACACTTGGAATGGTTTCATTTATTACGATATTGGTTGCGGTATCAGGTTTAATTTCTTGCGAAAATAGCAACCCATTGAAAAGTAACCCAATAGTTGTAAAAAGTAATAATTTTAAATTTATGTTTTTTATATTCATTACATTTTTTCGCTTTTTTCTAATAAAATAACCAAAATTGGTGCCAATTTTAAATATTTTCCAAAATAATATTTATTTAAAAACCTTAAAATTCCCCTAAACTACAACATTAAAAACGTAATTATTGACGATTTATTTTTCACCTATTGATTTTGCAAAATCAAATAATTTTTTCTCTTCAAAACTTCCAGCCATTATTTGGAAGCCAATTGGCAAGCCTTTTTTATCGGTTCCATTTGGTATAGATATCGCTGGATTTCCTACAACATTGGCCTGTACAGTGAATAAATCTGCCAAATATTCTTCAATGGGATTATCTGATTTTTTATTTAGTTCAAATGCAGTTGTTGGGGCGGTTGGGAATATTAAAAAATCATACTTTTGAAAAATCTTATCGGTTTCCTCTTTTATTAATCGCCTAACCTTTTGAGCTTTAGTATAATAGGCATCATAATAACTTGCAGATAGCACAAAGGTGCCTAATAAAATTCTGTTTTTTACTTCATTACCGAAGCCTTCTGACCTCGATTTCTTGTAATGAGAAATTAAGTCTGTGGCTTTTTCTGTGCGATGCCCATACCTTACGCCATCATATCGAGACAGATTTGAACTTGCCTCTGCCGTGGTAAGTATATAATAGGTGGGCAAAAAGTATTGCATCAAAGGAAAATCAACCACCTCAACTGAATGCCCTTCCGATTTCAATTGACTTATTTTTAGCAGAGTAGCCTTTTTTACCTCCTCATTTAAGCCTTCATTTTCAATGGCATCTTTAAAATAGGCAATCGAATATTTCTTATTTTGCGCTAAATTTTCTGAATAGATTGCAACTTTATTTGTTGATGATGTGGCATCATTTTCATCAAAACCCGCCATAATTTCGGTAATCAATGCGGCATCCTCAACAGATTTTGTGATTGGGCCTATTGTATCAAATGATGAGGCATAAGCTTTCAAACCCCAACGAGATACCCTGGCATAAGTTGGCTTAAAACCAACTACCCCACAGAAGCCAGCGGGTTGCCTTACGGAGCCACCTGTGTCGGTACCAATAGAGGCATGGCACATATTTGATTGTACTGCAGCAGCTGAGCCACCTGATGACCCACCAGTTACTCGACTTTGATCAACTGAATTTTTTGTAGGACCATAGGCTGAATTTTCGTTGGCTGAGCCCATTCCGAATTCATCACAATTTTGCCTTCCTATTATTATTGCCCCTTCGTCAATGAGCCTTTGAACAGCTGTTGCAGTATAAAGTGATTTAAATCCTTTTAAAATATTACTTCCGCCAGTTGAGTTATGATTTTTATAACATAATAAGTCTTTGATACCTATTATACATCCAGTTAGCCTTTTAAATTGATTAATTGCAACAACATTATCAGCATGTTTCGCTTGCTCAATGGCCTCCGAATCATATATTTCAATAAAGGCATTGATTGATTTATTATGATTTTTTATGTTTTCCAAATAATATTCAACTAAAGTTAGGCATGTGGTTTGGCCTTCTTTTAATGCAATTTGAATCTCATTTATCGATTTATAATCTTTCAAAATTAAGGGCTATAAATAATTCGGAATTAAAAAAGAACTGGTATTTTTTGGGCTTAGTATAAAAAACGAAAGCATAGTTAAATGACTTTTTGAAATCAGTTAACTATGCAGTGTATGGTTTAATACAATTCAAAATAATAGTAGAATTGATTGGTTTCTTTCTATTAAAGTTTTAAAAAAGTTATTTACAAGTAAATAAACTATTTTAACCTAAAACTTCAAGATCAAAAAATTAATTATTTTCGTCTAACGATTTATCAATCTCACTCTTAACGTCTTTTGTGGCATCCTTAAACTCACGAATGCCTTTACCTAAACCTCGTGCTAGCTCAGGGATTTTTTTAGCCCCAAACAACAACAACATAGCAAACATAATCAGGGCGATTTCTGGGCCTCCAAGACCTAAAATCAAGAATAATGAATTTGTGAACATAGCTTTTTAAATTTTATTTTATTTGGCAATTAAATGACCAGTTTGTTACTTTAGAACAATAAACAAAGTTAATGATAAATATAAGGCAATTGAACAAAAATCTTATTTAATTTCAGAAGCGCCTGTTACTTCCCATTCTTCAAACTTTTTCAGGTCAGTATCTATACTTTTTACAACCCAAACCAACAATGCCAAGTCGTCTGTTAATCCTAAAACTGGCAAAAAATCGGGTAATAGGTCTATTGGCGAAATAAAATATATGAAAGAAGCCAATATTTTTAACAAGGTTTCTGCTGGTACAGCTCTGTAATCACCTTTCACATAAGCTTTTACTAACCTTTCAAGCAAGGTCAATTTGGATAATATTAAATCAATAACGCCTTTATTACCACTATTATTAGATGCTTTCATTAAAGCATCTCGCAATAATTTCAAAATTAGAAAAGAGTTTCCAGCCATTCTACCAGCCTTTCCAGTTGCTTTTTTGAAAAATATTGAATCTAAAACTTTTGATATGAGGTCTTTATTTGACATAATATTGTAATTACATTTTTTTAATTAACAATAATTTGAATTTTTCATTGTATTTATTTTCAAAAATACTAAAATATTAGCTCAAATTCACAAAACAATTATAAGTGGCAAAATTTTGTTATAGGTCTTTAAATTCAATTTTAAGGAGGTTTAAGTTCTGATTTTTAAGATTTTTTGCATTAGCACCTTTATTTTGAATTTTGGGTTTGTTTTATTGTCAAAATTGTTTCCAATTCATTATTTTTGAGGAAATAAATAAAACAAAACATTAATTTAATACCATAAACATGAAAGTTACAGTAGTGGGTGCCGGTGCTGTTGGAGCTACAACGGCCGATAATATTGCTCGAAAGCAAATTGTTGACGAGTTAATTTTGCTAGACATTAAGGAAGGCGTTTCAGAAGGCAAAGCCATGGATTTGATGCAAACAGCTCAAATTGAAGGATTTGATACCAGAATAATTGGAGTTACTAATGATTATTCAAAAACCGCAAAATCGGATGTTGTTGTAATTACATCAGGTTTACCACGTAAACCGGGAATGACTCGTGAAGAGTTGATAGGCATTAATGCTGGAATAGTTAAAACGGTGGTTACCAACGTATTAACACATTCACCAAAAGCAATTTTGATTATCGTTTCAAACCCAATGGATACCATGACTTACCTTGCCCAGCAAGTAGCTTCTAGTATGGGGGTAAATAAAAAACGAGTAATTGGAATGGGAGGTGCTTTGGATTCGGCCCGTTTCCGATATTTCCTTTCTCAAGCAATGGGTATTTCACAAAATGATATTCATGGGCAAGTAATTGGTGGCCATGGTGATACCACTATGATTCCTTTAACACGCCTTGCTACTTGGAATGGTTTGCCAATAAGCCATGTACTTTCAAAAGAGGTTTTAGCAAAAGTTGCTGCCGACACCATGGTTGGAGGTGCTACTTTAACAGGGCTATTAGGTACTTCTGCTTGGTATGCGCCAGGTGCAGCGGCTTGCTCAATGGTGGAGGCTATTATTCGTGATGAAAAACGTGTAATTACTTCATCTGTAGCACTTAATGGAGAGTATGGTCAAAAGGATATTTGTATGGGAGTTCCTGTAATAATAGGCAAAAATGGCATTGAGAAAATATTAAAATACCGTCTTAGTGCTGAAGAAAAGGCTGCTTTCGAAAAATCTGCAGTAGCTGTGAGAAATATGAATGAGGTATTGAAAACGATATAACAGGAAGTCGTTAGTCAAAGAAGTTGTAAGTCGTTAGTCAAGTGGAGTCGTAAGTCTGATAAAAAAAAGTCGTAAGTTTTTATCTGACTTACGACTTTTTAACACTTACGAGTTTTTTTTTATAATCGAGTTTTTTATTCTTCCACATCAATTTTAGTTACATAATACTCTGTATCACCTAACCAAAAATATTTCATATATTTCTGCTCATAATGTAACCTTACACGTTTACCAGAAAGCATAGAATCAGATAATTTTTTTATAGTTTCGGGATCGTTATTAGCAACCGAAAATGGCCATAAATTTACAGATAAGTTGCCAACTTCACCTTGAGCACCCACGTTAAGCTCACCCTCATGGGTTTTTAATAGAAATCCTTTTTCTGAAAATTTCGAAACTACACCTGCCCTATCACCTTCTGAGTAGGACAATTTAGTTGATAAAAAGAGTATTGCAAATGCCAAAATTGCTACTATTACTATCCACATAATCAGTCGTTTAAAGAAACGACCTGTGGCTGCTTTTGCTGAGTTTAATGAGTCTCCGAATGCCATTATTTTTTGCGATTAAAATATAAAATTATTTTTCAAATTTCTGTAAAAAAATTGGAAATAAAAATCCAGTAGTAAATATTTATTATTTATTGGATGAATATCCAATAACAAAATGCTTTAATTAAATTTTCCTTCAATATAGTTACAATAAAACTTATTTCGATCTAATTGCCACAACCGGATCCATTTTGGCGGCCATCCAGGCTGGAATAATACCAAAAACGACACCTAAAAAAGTCGAAATCATAAAGCCAATAATAATATTTTTGGTAGTAAGCACTAAATCAAACGCACCTAAAGGTATGAAAGTCAATAAATAAACCAAAATCAAACCTATTAAGCCACCAATTAAACAAAGCCAAACGGATTCAAAAAGAAATTGAAATAGAATGAACTGAGTTTTTGCGCCTAACGATTTTTGAATTCCAATAATATTAGTGCGTTCTTTAACCGATACAAACATAATATTGGCAATGCCAAAGCCTCCTACCAATATTGAAAAGCCTCCGATTACTATACCTGCAACGGTTAAAATACCAAAAATACTATCCAATGCTTTGGCGATAGCTTCGGGTCTATTCAATGAAAAGTTGTCTTCCTGGTTGGGTCTCAATCCCCTCCTTGTTCTTAAAAGGCCAGTAACTTCGGCGCTCAATTGCTCTACATTTGTGTCTGTGTCAAAACCTTGCACCACAATATCCATTTCTGGTTTTTCACCATTAAACATTTTGGCATAACTCAAATATGGTATTATTGCTTTTGTATCAGGATTACCCCCGATGTCAACCAACGATTTTCCTTTTTTTTCCTGAAGGGCTATTACAGTAAACTTTTGTCCTTTGAGTTTAAACTCCTTTCCTACAGGATCTTCATCATCTACAAATAATGTTTTAGCTACCTCATCGCCAATTATAGCCACATTTCTACCCGATTCCATTTCAAGATTTGTAAAATAACGGCCAATTTTTATGGGTACATCTGTTACTTTATTATAATCGTAAGTAACTCCAAATACTAAGCCATCAAAGCTATTACTTTTATTTTTCAAGGTAATACCGCCTCTAGCTGCCAACCCATAAACTACCTTAGCATTCTCCAATCGCTCAGCCAAAAACTTCATTTCTTGGTAATTAGTTGGTGGGCGTTGAAAATACTTCCACCAAGGGTAATTTTCATCGGTAATCCAGGCCCACTTTTGAATATACAATACGTTATTACCGAAAAAATTCAAACTGCCTTTTATGTTTTTTTCCATAGAATCGACAAAAGTAAAAACAGCTATAATTGCAAATATGCCAACTGTAACCCCTAGCAGTGATAAAACCGTTCGTAATACATTTGCCTTAAGGGCTTGCCATGCAAACCTAAAGCTTTCCAAAGTGAGTCTTAAATACATTGATATTTATGCTTTTATACTTTTTCTAAATCCAATATTAAAATTAAATATTGCAACAAATTTGTAAAACATTTCTGAAAGTTGGGCTAAAAAATATTTCTATTTTAGGTTAAAAATGTTAGATGGTAAAATAGGATTAGGGCTGGTTGATTGAAAAATTAAATAAGTTCCTATTTTTTGTGGATTAAAAAAAA
>JANMZR010000276.1:0-23529 GCA_031383555.1 Cytophagaceae bacterium
ATAAACACGAAAAATGCATAAAAATAGTACTATTCAAAGATTCACAAAAAAACCGAAGCCATCAAGCCTCGGTTTTTCTTATAAAAAGTAGTATAAATTATCTTAAAATAATAGTTTGGACGAATTAACTATGATGCCCTATTTAGAAAAACTACTAAGCCTAATAAGGAACTGAGATCCAATTTTGATTGAGTTAAAAGGCCTTTCTCAACAGGAGAAGGAGTTGGAAATGAGGTCTTAAATGTAAAAAATTATCATAAATTTATTTTACTTTTCTCTTTAAATTATTTGATTCTTTCGGATAGATCTGGAAGTAATTAGATTAGAGCAATTGGCCATTTACAATTTAAGTAAAACCAGTTCACAGCAATTTACCATTACTGAAATGAAAACATAATCCATTTGACTTTTTTCAAGCCAGAAAAGTTTACAAAAACAAAAAAACCTTGCAAAATTGAATTTGCAAGGTTTTTTATATGTAATTTTTAAAGAATTATTCGCAAGGGATCATAGTATATACCACAGTAAATTCACCAACTTTCAAGTTTTTTGTAAGAGCGGTTAAAGTTACTTCTTTTGTTTTGGCATTATAGTTACTTGTTGTATATTCTGCTGTTGTACGTGTATTAGTACCCGTAGCAGCGTCAGTCAATGGTGGATTAAGGCCAGAGATAGAAATTTTATCACCTGCATATGTCCAAGTACCTTTAGTAACAGTACCATCGGTTTCAGTGATTTCTACACCATTATTGGGCAAATTGAGTACCATTTTAAATTTAGCATAAGCAGGTTTTGAATTATTGGCACCTCCGATAGTATAAACTATTGTACCGTTTTCACGAACCTCTTTTGCTTTCAAACAATTTTTCTTTAAAAAATCACCAATTGGAGTTTTTTTACAACCACTAAAGGTTGCAATGCCTAAAGAAAGTATCAATAAAAGATATAAATTAAACTTTTTCATATGTAATTTGATTATGACTTCTTTTGAAATCGGGTTTTAATTATTTTATTTCTTTAAGAATTTCTTTGTTGCTGAACCTTTTTTAGTTGATATTTCTAAGAAATATATTCCAGAACTAAGATTGGTCACATTTATTTGCTCAGTTTTCCCTTCAACAAAACCATTAAAGTCCTGAGTAATTAAAGTTGAACCAGTGATGTTCACAATTTTAGTAGATACCTTTCCATTAATTGTGCTACCAGGCTTGATATATAATGCATTTTCAGTTGGCACAGGATACAAAGAAATCTGCTTAGCTAAGTCGGAGTCTTCATTTGCTGAAATCACAAAGGTACTTCCAGAGGCAACATTTGACCAGTCTGAGAATCCATTTGGGCTTGAATATCTAATTCTATAATTAAAAGCTGTACCTGGTGCTAAACCTGTATTTTGATAGCTATTTAAAGTGACTGCCAGATCTGATCCTAATTTCACGAAATTATTATCTGCTCCAGTTGTTCTTTGAACTTCTATAGTAGTTGCAGTTTTTGAGGTGTTTGTCCAAGCCAGGTCGACTTGATTTATTTTAACACCTTTGGCTGAAAGACCTGTAGGAGCAGGAGGATTGGTAGTTACATTTGCAATATTGGAATAATTTGAATTGCATAGTTCGCCTAAAGCTTTCACTCTAAAGAAGTATTTAGTTTCAGCATCAACTCCAGTAGAAATTGTTGCTGTAGTGCCGTTAGGAGAAATATTAGAGCCTACTTTCGTAAATGTAATGCCATCCTTTGACCACTCTACTTCAAAGCCTAATTCGTCAGGAGAGTTATCTGTAAAAGTAATTTTTATTTCCTTAGCTGAATTGGCCACAGCTACCAAATTGCTTGGGGGGGCAGGGCAAGTGGTTGCAGTAGACTCTTGCTTCACTTGTGATGAAGCTGACGAACAACCTTCATTTACTGCAATAACCCTATAATAATATTTTTTACTAGATTGCAAGTTTTTATCAACAAATACCGCAAGAGTACCTTCAACTTCACCAGCTTTTACAAAATCAATGTTATCAGTTGATCTTTCGATTATATAAGTCTTGATTTTAACACCTAAATCCCATTTCACTTCTACTGAATTGGATGAAATTGACTTGGCAACAATATTAGTAGGTGCCAACGGGCAAGAAGTTGTTGAACCAATCAACGAATATATTGAACTACAAGAACCTTCATTTTTTACATTAGCTCGGTAGTATTTTTTTTGATTTGGAGTTGCGGTCAAGTCTTTATAAGAAGTGGTTGTGCCAGCAACATCCGCTAATTTACTAAAGGTAATTCCATCAAGTGATTCTTCAATTGTAATTGTAGTGGGTCCGAAATTTTCAGTAGAAGCCCATTCTAAATCAATTTGGGTTGTAGAAACGGCAGTAACTTTGGTAAATTCAGTCAATGGACTTGGACAAGTAGCTTCGCATTTAGTATTTGAGGCGTCTGAGAAACCAGTAGCATGTCTTGCTGTTACATAATAACAAACTTTCTGACTAGGTTTCAAATTGTCATTATCAATATATTCAGTCAATAATGGAGGACGATTGATGGCCGTAAAAGTTACGCCATTGTCAATTGAACGATACACTATAAAAGCTTCTTCATTATCAGGGCCATTAGAATTGTCTTGCCAAGTAACTTTTATCGAGGTACTACCATTAGGGAAAGCATTCAAATTGGTTGGGCCAGGGAATTTTGGTGTTGTAAATACTACAGTATTTGTAGGGCCGCCTAAACCGGTACCAAATATATTTAATACGTAAACTGCATATTTTGTTTGAGGTAATAAGCCAGTAAAGCTGTATTTATCTTCCTGTGGCCCTACCTGTACTTTCTCTACAAAAGGGCCATCATTGGTAGAAACATAAACTTTCCAACCTTGTGAAAATGGTGTACACTTATCCCATTGAATATTAGCAGTAGTAGCAGAGTTATTTAATAAAGTAAGTATGGATGGTTTTGTTGTGGCCGAAGCTGTTGACGAACGTGGCGTTTCAGTACTTTCATAAATAGCTGAAACTTGATAGCTATAATTTGTATTTGGCTTCAAATTATCATCTTCATAGGAGCTAATGTTATTGCCAGTCTGAGCAAGCAGTGTCATCGCACCAGCGCCTTCAGCTCTGTATATTTTATAATTTGACTCATTTAATACTGCGGCTGATGGCTCCACCCAATTCAAGGTAATTCTAGAGCAGTTGTTAGCTGTAGCACTTAAGTTTGTTAATAATGGAAGCTGAGGTGTTGTGTTGCATTTATTTAAACTCCATGGGCTAGTGAAGCCACCATTTGTAGTAAACTTAACTCTATAACAGTAATTTGTGTTGGGTAAAAGCTTAGGAGCATTTCTTCCATCTTCTTTAAATCTTTCTGTTGGCCCAAAATCACCTACAGCTACAAAACCAGCACCACCTATACCTCGCTCTAAATACCATCTTGAAATACCTGGAGGCAAAGTTTGTACCCAATCAACATTTAATTGAAATGCTGAAACTGGCGTAACAGAATTGATTATTGGGGTAATTAAACTGCTCACAACTACGTCTTTTATATCTGAAAAAGAATCGCATAATAGAGGACCTATACCTGAAGAATTTATACCTCTTAATTGGTATTGGTAGGTTACACCAGGGGATGTAACAAAAGGATCAAAATATGGCCACGTTGGATCTGTAGCTACTAATACAAAAGCACCTCCTGAAGGTCGTCTATATAATTCATAAGTATAACCTGTCTGTATATCACTTGTTGTTAATGTAACACCAAGAGGTGGTAAAGTCGAGTTTAACGTAAATCCAGAAATGATTGGTTTAATTATATTACACGATAGTAATTCATTTGAATATCCAGAAGCTTCAAGGCCTATATTTACAGCTTTAATTCTATAGGTATAAGATACTCCGGCAACTGGTGTAAATGAATCTGTAAAAAGTTGATTTGCACCATCCGTAACTCTAGCAAATGCGATCGAACCAAATAACCCATTATTAGCTTTTCTTTCTACTAAATAGGTAGTAGCTAAAATATTAGTAGGAGTTATAAATGTAATATTTAATGCACCTCTAACAAGGCCAGATATAACTGGTGTGGCGGGTGGTACAAATTTTATAATATTTGCATCAATATTGTTATTGATTCCTGTTTTGTGGTTTGTTTTTTCAAAAAAGGGGTTACTTTTTGAATAAACATTATTACCTGCAAGCAATAGGCATAGCATGATAATACTACTAATGCTTTTTGTAAATTTTTTCATGAGATTGATTTAATAGTAATACAGATAGCTTAAATATTTTCAAAGTTACAAATGTAAACGAAACAATTTGCAATTTTTTAAAAAATAATCCAAATAAATTTAGCAAACGGTATTGATTGTTTGTAAAAATATTTTGAGGCAAAATTTTTTTTTAAAGAATGTTTACAAAAGTAAAACTTTTTATTTGACGTAATTATAGTTTAATAAGTTGTAAAGCTTAATAAATAATTTTTTTGTAATATTAATATTTAGATTTTTTATTTGTATCCTGTCAATCTGATACTATTTCGATTTGGAATGTTTTTCAATTATTTTCGGCTATTTAAGCAAAGAAAATAGAAATTTCCTTTATTAAATCTAAACCATTTAAATTTGCAAAGCCAATAATAAAATGAATAGAATGAATTTATTAATTAACAAAGACATTGTTTTTTCAGATTTGGGATTAGTTGACTATCAAACTGCTTGGGATAAACAGGAAGCCCTTTTGGCTGAAAATGTCGCAATAAAGATAGCAAATAGAGATTTGGCAGAAAATGATCAAATTAAAACCAATAATTATCTGCTGTTTTGTGAGCATCCGCATGTATATACGCTTGGCAAAAGTGGACATTTGGAAAATCTTTTATTAAATGATTATGAATTAAAAATTAAAGAGGCGAAATTTTACAAAACAAATAGGGGCGGCGATATTACCTACCACGGGCCAGGACAACTTGTGGGCTACCCTATTTTGGATTTGGAAAATTTTTTCACAGATATTCATCAATATATGAGGTACTTGGAGGAAGCTATAATACTAACTTGCTTAAATTTTGGAATTGATGCTGGCCGAATAAAGGGCCTTCCTGGTGTTTGGTTGGACTATGATGGCGGGCCAAATCCTAGAAAAATATGTGCAATGGGTGTAAAAACTAGTCGATGGATTACTATGCATGGCTTTGCCTTAAATGTAAATACAGATTTGACTTTTTTTCAAAATATAGTACCTTGCGGTATAAATGACAAGGCTGTAACTTCGCTAGAAATGGAACTTGGGGAAAAAATAGATATGAATGATGTAAAAAACATTTTGTTTACAGTATTGGTAAATTTGTTTTGTTTTGAAACAAATTTCAACCAATTACTTACTGAAAAGGCTAAATAATAATGAAAAAGGATATCGAATTCCCCAAATTAGAAGGTGTAAAAATTGCCGTTACCTTACAACTTGATAAGTATGAAAATGAGTTTTGGGATGTACAAATAATCAATAGAAACATTTTTGCAATTGAAAACGTGATGGTTACTTCCCGAGGTTTTGGCTTAAAAAATGGAGAAGAAATAAAAACCTCAATTTTACGTCACTTTCGTGAAAAAATTGAAGCCCATTCTATCAATAAAATTGAGGCCATTCAACCCGAATTATTTTCATTAAATAATGAGTATTGGTTGAGCTATTATGTTGGCAGTCAATTGTTTGATAAAAAAATATTATTTACTCCTGAAAGTATTGTTAAAGAAAATTTGATAAAGCTACAACCATTTGGACTGATGGGTGTTTTGCATGAATGAAATTCTCAAATTTTAAATTAGTGGTGGTGATTATAACCATTTTGGTGATGACCTAAGTTGGCACCTTAACAAACCTCCTTCTATATACAAAACTGCAAATAATTAAAAATGTGGCGTTTATTTAAGTTCGAGGTTGTATCTTTTCCCAAATTTTTGAATAGCCACGCTCGAACTTAACTTAACGAAATTGATATTTAAATACTAAACTTTAATTTTTCACTTTACCGCTAAATGCAAGAAAAAACTACCCTCCAACACCTTTTTCAACCCATAGTTATAGTAGCCGCCTTGGGTTATTTTGTTGATATTTATGATTTGCAACTCTTTGGAATTGTGCGTGTGCAAAGCCTAACGAGTATGTTGCCGGCCGCTATGCCAGCCGATCAAGTAAAAGCAGTTTTGTCGGCTGCAGGCACCAAAATATTAGACTATCAAATGATGGGAATGATATTAGGGGGCATACTTTGGGGTGTTTTAGGGGATAAAAAAGGTCGCCTTTCAGTGCTTTTTGGCTCAATAATTACCTATTCAATTGCCAATATTTGTTGTGGGCTAATACCTACTATTGAATTTATGGATAAAATTGAAGCCTATAAATGGCTTCGATTTATAGCTGGCTTAGGCCTCGCAGGAGAGTTAGGCGCAGGTATTACCCTCGTGAGCGAGGTTTTACCCAAACAACTGAGAGCAATTGGCACATCTTTGGTGGCTGGCGTTGGCTTGTTAGGTGCAGTGGTGGCCAAATTTACTGTGTTTTTCTCAGGCTCATGGACAGCCGCCTATTTTATTGGTGGGGGCTTAGGCTTTGCCTTATTGATATTAAGAATCGGTGTAGTAGAATCGGGTATGTTTAAGAATATAGTGCATGAAGCGAGCGTACAAAAAGGCAATTTTCTTTCCTTTTTTAATAATAAACAACGATTTATCAAGTATTTGAAATGTATTGGAATAGGCTTCCCTAACTGGTTTACAATCGGGATTTTGATCTATTTCTGTAATGAATTTGCTGAAGCTTTGGGTATTACTGAAAAGGTGGATCCTGGTTGGGCAGTAATGTGGGGTTATATTGGTATTTCTGCTGGTGATTTTCTGAGTGGCTTCCTGAGCCAATGGCTTAAATCAAGAAAAAAGGCAATACTTTATATGATGGTTTTCGCCTTTTTAGGCTTTGTATTTTATTTAGGAGGTTTGCCAAAATCAGCCAATGGAATATATCTTATGGCACTCTGGGTTGGCTTTGGAACTGGTTATTGGGCTATGTTTGTAACTGTAGGTGCTGAACAATTTGGCACTAATTTAAGAGCCACGGCAGCTACCACAATTCCTAATATGTCTCGTGGCGCTTTGGTGTTGTGGACATTCCTATTTTCAGGTTTCAAAACGGGTAGCTTTACATTTTTTGGAAATGAAGTATTCAAAATTCAGCCTCAGGGTGTGATTACAGCAGGAATTATTGTTGGACTAGTCACGTATGCATTTGGGTTATATTCAGTACTTACCATCTCAGAAAGCCATGATAAAGACTTGAATTATTTAGAAGAATAATCAAATTTGTTGATGCAAGAGTATTTGATTTTTTTATACTAGGACAGTCCTTTTTTGGCTCATTCTTTTCCCAATTTCTGAAATAAAATCTGGGTCAGTTTCTATTTTATTTCCAATTACTATTATATCTGCTCCTGCGTTTAAAGCATTTTCTGCTTTTTCTATGGTATTAATGCCGCCTCCAACTATAATGGGCAACTCAACTGCGGCTTTTACTTGACTAATCATTTCAGAGGAAACTGGATTTTTGGCCCCACTACCTCCATCCAAATAAATAAGTTTCATGCCAATCATTTCTCCAGCCAACGCTGTACAAGCGGCTATTTCAGGTTTATTATTTGGTATCGGTGTGGTATTTGAAATATAGGAAACGGTAGTTTGTTGCCCAGAATCCACTAAAATGTAACCAGTTGAAAGTATTTCAAGGCCACTATTTTTTAAAATAGGAGCAGCAACTACATGTTGGCCTATAAGGTACTCAGGGTTACGACCAGATATTAATGATAAAAATAATAAAGCATCGGCCTCTTGCTCAATATGTAGGCTATTTCCTGGGAATAAAATAACTGGAATATCACAATACTTTTTTATAAAGCAAACTAAATCAGTTAGTTGAAACTTTGTGATTAGGCTTCCTCCCACAAAAATATAGCCGACTTTATTTAATATACAATCATGTAAAAGATTTGGAAGTGTTTCAAAATCAATTTTATCAGGGTCTAAAAGTATGGCCAGACGCTGATAATTATTCTTTTTATCAATGATTATTTGACTATATATTTTGTTTAGTTTCATCCTTTTTTAGTTCAGCCAATGCCTCAACAATTTTTTCTCTAGCAATACCTATTATAAATGCTAATATATACCCTTTAATACTTGTTACTATCCAAGAGTTGCTAGATTTTTTTTTCTCTGGCAATTTATTTGCGTCTATTTTCAAAAATGCTTTATTTTTCTTCTTTTCGGTTCTTCCAAATAGTGCATCAAATATAATATAACCTGCAAAAGCCAAACCGCCAGCAATTAGAGTTGTTTTGCCAATTTTGATGCCCTTCTCGGCCATATTATCTATTTGAGTTTCGATTGCTTTTTTGAATTTGTTAGATTCAGCTTGAAGCTCATCTTTGCTTTTTTTTTTAGGCTTCGGCGGCACAACAGGTATCATGTATCGATAATTTTTATTGTGAACAAATTTAGTGAAACTTCTTTATTATAAATTTTGGTTTTGAGTAGTAAATGTTTAATTCTTCTTTTTTGGGCTATTATTGTTTTTAACTATTGAAAAATAAATTGCTATTGTAATGATAAATAAAAATAATGTAATAACTCCAAAACCAACTATATAACTCCTTGAATAATAGCTAATTGTGATAGCTATGAAAATCAAAAAAAATAAAATACTAAAACTAGATAAAAGTATAAAACCACCATATTTAATCCCCTTTTTTATAGTAAAGTTTATTTTTTCATTTATTTCTAGTTTAGCCAAATCAATAATTGATTGAATAAACCCTTGAAGATTTTCTAATAATTCTTTCATATTTTATCTTATTAATTATATGAAATGTTCACAAACAAAAGTTTTGAATACCAGTCGAATAAAAGGAAGGGTATTACAAATAAACTTAAAATTAATTATTTATTCATAATATATTTACTCACCACCACGAATATTTGCTTGAATTTGTGCACTAAAAAATAACGCATTTAAGAACAATTTATTTGTGCCGTACCAAAATGCCCTAAAATTAGGGTTATCGCTCATAGCAATTACCTTTCCTAGCCCCATATTATTAGTAATCACGGAAGGGCTATTTTTAAGGAACTTTTCTTTTGCCGGCGTTAGATATCCGGAAATCAGTGGCTTATCAGTGTAGAATAGCGGTGCATTATAAGGATCTTGAATTTTTTCAAAAGCAATTGAATTATCTTTAAAAATACTTAAAGTTGTTTGCTTATATCCATAGCAAATTGGATGGGTAGGGTCAATTTTTACCTCTAAAATTGTGCCCGGAATGGCCTGTGCACCCCGTATTTGTTCTGCAGAGGCATAGGGCTTTGGCCCTAAAGTATCAGCTGGAAAATTTTTCAATTTTGCAAATGAAATTCCTTTTGAAATAGCCCATTCGGCACCCTTTGTCAATGAAATTATTACACCACCTTCGGTAACCCAGCGTTTTAGTTTTTCATCGTTTAGTCCATTATAAGTGCCGCTAGATAAGATAATTGTATTGTATTTACTCAAATTAACTCGATTTACAGTTTCAATATCAGCCATCGTAATAGGCATGCCAATTCGAGTGTCGAGTAAGTGCCAAATTTCGCCAGCATCATTAGGGTTCACACCAGCGCCAACTATCATTAATGCTTTGGGTAGTTTCATTGTACTAAAATAACTACTACCAAGGTCGATACCAATAGGAGTGAGGCCAGTATTCATTCCATAAAAATCGACGCCTGAACTTTTGGCGAGGTTATTTATTGCTTCAAATATCTCTTCTGCTGAAAACTTTGAATTTACGCCCAACGAAATAAGTACGGTCCCATAACTAAATTCTTTTATTTGATTTCCCAGAATTTCAGTTTGAAAAGGTCGAGTGGCTACTTTTAATATAAGTCCTTTTTCTTGTAACTCAAAAGCTACCTTAGGGGCCAAGTAAGCATCCCATTCAAATAAATAAGCATAATCCGACTTGCCAAAAACTGTTCCAAGGGGTGATTTTGGGACATTAATTTTTTTGCCAATTGCCAAATTTTCAAGTGATTCCACATAAGGCACGTTCATGCAATGGGGCATACTCCAGGCCGAAATGTCATAAAAAAGGGAGTCGTCAAAACTTGTTCTTTTTTCAAATATCCCTTTTATTAACCTATGATTTGGTTGACTGGTCGGCACAATATAGGAGTCTGTTTTTGTAAACTTTTTGTTTTGAATGTTTACAGGTTTGTCCAATTCATAAACATTAATTTCATGTTGGTTTAGTATTTTCAACATTTCCGAAATTGACCATTTGTCACCGCTACCACCAAAAACATAGGCCTTGATTGGGTCTGAGCTTGGTTGTGAATAAAAATCTCTTTGATAGTTCAAAAGCTCAACCCTCATGGCTTGTGAAGCCTTTAAGGTGGCTAAACTGGCCGTAAACTGATTTTTTATCGTAAATGCAAAAGACAACAATCCGTTTTGAGTTTCTTGCAAATGCCCTCTTGAACTAGCTTGCTCGAATAATATACCTACTGCACCTTGCACATCAGGAAAGGTAGAGCCTTTACCATAATAAAAGTCGTCATAACCTTCTTTTGTGAAATAAAGCGACTTGATGGCGTTCATTCCTTCAGCTTGATATTTGCCAAATTTTTCTGTTAATTCTATGTTCTTTTTTGGTGTAATCGGGTGAGTTCGCTCGGGAATACCTGGTTGAAAAAAGAAACTCGAATTGGAGCCCATTTCATGGTGGTCTGTTAAAATATTGGGCTTCCAGTCATGAAATTGTGCTATACGGCCCTTGCTTTCAGGATGTTGCGTGTATAGCCAGTCTCTATTCAAATCAAAATAATAGTGATTGAAACGACCTCCAGGCCACCATTCGTTAAGTTCTCTACTATTGGGATCGCTCACTAATGTTTGGCTTTTATTGGCGTTTACCCAAGTGGCAAATCGCTCACCTCCGTCGGGGTTTATTCTGGGATCTATTAATATTATAGTTTCAGCCAACAATTGCTCAATTTCAGGGCCTTGAGCTGCTGCTAAATAATAAGCGACCAACGGAACAGCATTTGTGCCTGAAGCTTCATTGCCATGAACCGAATAACCCATCCAAGTTACCAGTGGCATTTTTTTTGTATCAAGTTTATTCGATTTTTCTGGGTTTACCAAATCACGATGATCCTTCTTTATTTGGTCAATATTAGATTGATTGGCCCCACTGGTAACTACGAATAGGTATAGAGGCTTATTTTCATGGGTTTGGCCATATGGCACCATTGAGAATCTATCAGATAGCTCATCAACTTTTTTCAAATAATTGATTAATTGATAGTAGGGGATGTGCCAGTCGCCAATTTGATACCCGAAATATTGCTGTGGTGTGGGAATACTTTTTTCATAACTTATATTTTGTGGTAAATAATAGCTGTCGGGTACCTGAGCAATTGTTTGACTGTTAAATTGTAAAAGGGATATCGAAATAATACTACCTTTTAAATACAAAAAAGCGGATAACCGCTTTTTTGAAATACATACTTTTTTATAAATATTGATCATATTTGTTTTTACTATTTTCTTTTCATTTTAGCTTCAATTGTATGTTGGGTATGAGGTACTGCTCGCAATCTTTCCTTTGGAATGAGCCTTCCTGTATCAATGCATACACCATAAGTGCCGTTTTTAATTCTTATTGCTGCATTTTCAAGTTGAATTTGAAACTTTTGTAAACGAGCCGCAAGTTGACTTAAATTTTCTTTTTCCGATGTATCAGCACCATCTTCCAAGGGTTTCGAATTACTAGAAGTATTGTCGGTGCCAGAATCATTTTTTTTACTTAATGATTCTTTTATATAATTTAACTCTGAAGAAGTAGCTTCTAATTTTTGGCTAATAATTACTTCAAATTCTTTCAATTCCTCTTCTGAATATCTATTGCGATCTTCTGTGGTAGCTATCATTTATGTTTTAAAATTGAGGTGAAAATATCAAAAATTTTTGCAAAAATAAGTTATTTATTTTCTTTCTCAACCATTGAAATATTTTTTTCTGAATATATTTAAAAATATTTCTTTTAATTATATATTTTACAACTCATAATTGTATACAAAATATAGTCATTTGTACCTAAAATTATAACTTATAATTAACTCATTTTCCTGGTTTTTTTATTGTAAGTACCTAATGGAAAGCTTATTCCAACATTCAAGCTTAAAGCTCTATTTTGATAATTGAATACTTTTGGTACTTGTGTGAGTCCATGACCATATTTTAGGTCGACATTTATCCAAGTTTGGGATTGAATTGCAAAGTTAAAACCAGTGCCAATATTTATACCTAGATCACTGGTATTCAATTGTTTTAGAGTTTGTTCATCTGTAAATCCTGGACTGTTTGCACTTAATAAGAAACCAACATAGGGCCCTAAAAATATTTTTGGTCGGAAGGCCCCTTTTTTCATTCCTTCACCAAAATAATAAACTAAATTAACAGGTACTTGCAAATAGTTTAATCTGATAAAATTATCAGAGTTCACCAAATCTCCACCTAATTGACTGTAAATAACAGAGGCATTTAAGCCAAAATCGGTTTTTGTACTATAATTTAAAAATATGCCTGTATTAATACCTGGCTTAAACTCTGAGCCTTCCGTATTGCTTATTTTAGTATAATTGAATCCTATTATTGGGCCAATTGAAACATTTTGGGAATAAGCATTTAATGTGGCTAAACTGATAAAGGTGAGAATGATTAGTTTTTTTTGCATAATTATAGTTTTACAGTTTTGAAAAATAGTATTAAAACCTATAAAAGAAATAACCAGCAAAAATTGTACTAGAATTATTAAATGGTATTTTTCAATACATCTAATTTTTGGCCTTCAATTTTTTCTTGAAGCTTTAAAATGCCTCCAATTAGAGCCTCAGGCCTAGGCGGGCAACCTGGAACATATACATCAACAGGGATTATTCTATCGACTCCTTTTACTACATGATAGCCATGCTCCCAATAGGGTCCACCGCAATTGGAGCAGCTTCCCATTGAAATTACGTACCGAGGCTCAGGCATTTGGTCATACAGCCTTCGTATTCTATCAGCCATTTTGAAAGTTACAGTTCCTGCCACAATCATAACATCACTTTGCCTTGGCGAAGGCCGTGGAAACACCCCCAACCTATCCAAATCATAACCTGAGGCATAAGTTTGCATCATTTCAATAGCACAGCAGGCAAGTCCAAAGCCCATAGGCCAAAGAGAATTGCCCCTCGCCCAGCTCACAAGCTCTTCCAAATTACCCTGTACCACACCCGCTTCGCCGGTTTTTCCTGATTGAAATAACTCCTCTAAACCCATGACTTATTTATTTTGAATGTTTTTTTAATTTAACTACTTGTTGGTTTAAAAGT
The DNA here is from genome assembly GCA_031383555.1 of Cytophagaceae bacterium. Classification (GTDB taxonomy): domain Bacteria; phylum Bacteroidota; class Bacteroidia; order Cytophagales; family Spirosomataceae; genus JANMZR01. The sequence continues at coordinate 13,451 of JANMZR010000276.1, forward strand.
TTCGTTTTAAGGTTTACAAATACTTTTCATAGGCCGTCTTTGGAATATCACTTTCAGTATTCAAATCCTTTATTTCGGGTTTTACCCATTCTAAATAACCCTTTACCCAAGCATATGCCAAGCCCAGCGTCAAAAGGCCAACAAATATTATCATTTCTATCATTGATACCCAACCCCAAAGGCCTTCGGTCATTTTAAATAATTGTTCACTGCCAAATACAGTTGCCCATGGAAAAAGAAATACCAGTTCCACTTCAAAAAGAATAAAAACCAAAGCCACTATATAATACCTGATATTAAATTGTACATTGGCGTTACCTTCGGGCTCTTCGCCACTTTCATAAGTTGTTAGTTTTTCGGAATAGGGGCGATGTGGCCGTATAAACTTGACAATTCCGAAAATAACAGCCAATAAAATAACTGCAGCAATTATAAAAAGTAGAATATATCCAAAATCGGAAACCATAATTAAAAATTTTTGTGCAATTTAGTTATATTGGACTATATTTATTGAAATAATTATAATTTAGTGACTTGAAATATCAATAGATTTAACTTTAAATTGATATCAAATAGTTTACTTTTTAAGAATTTTTAACCACGATTTAATCCTAGTGATTGATACATTTTTTAGATTTGCAACGTTTTTGAATTATTAAAAATCGATTATAGAAAATGAGATTTCCCCAAATATTAGTAGCCTTTCTTTTTATTTATATTATTAGTATTGAGTCCTTTGCGCAAACTAGTATTGTGACTGTGGACCCTTACATTGAGTCGTCAAATACCAATGAGGCACATATTGAAAAAGTAGAGTTGACGGATAAATATACGATAATCTATATGAGTTTTCAGATGGGGCGAAATTCAAATAATAACGATCGTTTGGGAAAAGGCAATCAAGTTTTACAAGACCTTCTCGATATATTGATGAACGGAAATATGGGTGGAAATAGAAATATGCCTTCAGCTTCTATTTCTATAAAGCCAAGCAGCAAATTAATTGCTTTGGATAGGCAAAGAACCTTTAAATATATTAAAGCCAATGGCATACCTGAGGAGCCTAATAAGCTGGATATTATTGCTGGAGAAAAGGTAAATTTTAGAGTTTATTATGAAAAAATTGATGCAGGTATTACCGTTTTTGACTTTTTTGAAGGGCATAATTCTGACCAAGTTCGTTATTGGAATTATTATAAAGTACATATAACTAATCCTTCAGATAAAGTGTTACGAAAAAAGGAATTGGCAGATTCCACCATAATAAAACCTGCATTTTTTATTAAAGGAAAAGTACTTGACGAAAAAACTCGCAAACCTGTAAATGCAAAACTTGAATACCTGATTTCGCCATCTATGAAAGTGGTAGATTCAACTATGACATACTGGAATACAGGTAGTTACAAAGCAAGTTTATTTAACAAAGGGATTTATAATTGTGTGGTTTCGGCGCAAGGTTATTTAATAAAACAAGAATCAATTAATCTTTTTACAGCCAATGCCAATAACACAATTGAGAAAGATTTTTATTTAACTCCAATTTCAAAAGGGGACCTAGTTTTACTTAATAATGTGTATTTTGAAACTGCAGAATATGAGTTGCTTACGGCTTCTTATGCCGAACTTAATAAACTTGTTGAATTAATGAATCAAAATTCAACTTTAACAATTCTTATAGAAGGCCATACCGATGTTGTGGGCGATAAGAAAGCCAATATGGAGCTATCACAAAAAAGAGTGAATTCAGTAAAAAACTACCTTATTTCGAAAGGAATAGAAACAAAAAGAATAGAAACTAAGGGCTGGGGAAGTACAAAACCATTAAATTCAAATGGTACTGATGATGAACGAAAGGTAAATAGAAGGGTTGAATTTCGTGTTATGAACTTGTAAATACAGCTGGCTATTTATTGCCGAGTTTTATTATTATTTCTCAAAATAAACAAACCCAAAGCCATAAACCCAAGTCCAATTGCGCCCTTAAAGGTGTTTTTTTGGATTGAAAAACTAAGTAAAGAAATGAGGCCACCACAAATAATTAAAACATAAGGTGCGTATTTATTAAGTTTTTCCATGGGCTTTAACAATAAATGTTTGAGACTTTTTACAAAAATTTTACAAAAAATTAATCAAATATAATTTAAAAATAATATGATTGGAAATCTGGTAAAAATAAAATTCTTTCTAGTTTTTGTTATTACTATTACACCATTTTTTCCGACTTTTTCTCAAGGAGTTTTGGTCGATAGGAATACCAAAATTGTTACCTCTGATTCCCTTTTCGAAAAAATTGATCCTGCAAGGTATCATTCAATACAAATAATAGATATAAAATTTGGGCAACTTTATTCCGATGACCGTGGTTTTAGGCGATTATTAAAGTATAATGGATATAATCCAGGGAAGCAAAATTTTTATGATATTGGGTTAAATTATAATTATTTGTTAAAAAAGTTAAATCTTGGCCTAAAAGCCGACTTTTCTTTTCAAAATACCAATATTTCACCTGCACTTTGGCATGCCAATTGGCAGGCATTAGTAGGTTATGCAATAAAAAGAAGGGATAAAACTATAATTACTTTGAATGCTAACTTAGGTGTTCAAACTTCCACCATCAGATTTGGAGCTACCCCACCAGATTTTTTAAGTCAAATCGACGTCATTCACTCTGCTAGCAAATTATTTCAAAAGGAATTTATTGTTGGCCCAACTATAAACTTTAATAAATTTTTTAATAAAAATCGAACTTATCAAGGTTTTACGCTAGGGCTTGAGGCCGGAGTAAATTTTGCACCTTTTAAGCCGGTTTGGAAATATGGCTACAATGATGATGATAATTTGTTTGTTGGTCAAAAAATAATTGATATGCCTCAAGCTGCAAAACAAACTTATTTTACAACTTTAAAATTTGGCTTTTGGAGTGCTAAATAAAATGTTTGTTAAAGTAATAGCACAATCATTAATAAAAAAACGCCATCACCTAACCACCGGTAGCGCTCATATTGTATAAAAAACTTCACAAAATCATTCAAAAGCCAAAGTACAGCTGACATTACCATTTCAACCAATAATACTTTGGCCAGATAATTATATTCATTTTGAGAGAAGGTATAGGAGCCAAATATGATAATAATTAAAAAAAGGATAGTATTAATATTTAAGGAGGACTTTTTTCCAAAAAAATTTGCTAAGTTCTTTGCGTTTGGTAAAGCGATTGATTCATATACCGAGAATAGCAGCAAATTTTGAAATACAATTATAAAAAATATAGCCGCTGCAGCCCATTCTTGCCATGAAATGTTAGTCCTAGTAATAAACGCAGTGCCTACAATTCCTAAGGTATAAATTATGGCAGTCATTGGTTCTTTGGCAACTAAAAGAAAATTATTTTCGGGGAATTTGTTTACAGCAAACAGATATAAAAGTACAATAACAGCCATTGCTAGCCCCAGTGTAAGCGTTTTGGCAGGAAGGGTAAAGGCGAAAATCGCAGAAAAAACTGAAAGTATGATAATGATTTCCCAAAGTATTTTCTTGTGCTTATTATGAAAGATATGCCTTTGAGTATTGCTAATAGCCAAATTTCGCAGGTCAAAAAGCCTATCTGCTGAGTATATCACAAAAACAGCCACACCCAATACTATGGAAGCAATAAATTCGGTATGGCCGTACCCATCAGGCATTTGCCAAAACACCGTATTACAAATAATAGCACCTACCATTACATCCAAACTTAACCAATGTGCCTGCTGAAGAAAATCCCGTAAATTATTTTTCAAAATGATAAGAATTATTTGAATCAACTTCAATAATATCGCCCAATTTAACTTCAGCTAAATTATTAACTAATAAATTTTGCCCAAAATAAACCTTATTTTTTCTGAATTGATAAGTACTTAGGGTTTTCAAAGGTTCTTTTCCTGTTATTGAAGTTTCTTGATTAATTGTAGTAATAGGGCATCTGGCGCAATTTTTTACGCCAATAAAAGTCGCAACTCCTATGCTAAATTTCCCCCAACTATCTTCATCATGTGCTTTGCCACCTTCAAATACAAAATTAGGCCTAAATCTATTCATTGAAATTGGTAATTCCAATTTTGAATTTAATAATTTCAACGATTCATCGCCAATTATTAAAAAAGGATATGCATCAGAAAATGAGGTAATATCACTTTCCTCAATTGCATATTTAGGGTCAACTGTTCGCTTAGTTGTGGTTGGTAAATAAACCAGCCTACAATTAGCCTTCAATACAACTGATAACCAGCCATTTACTTCATCTTCAATTTCAATAGCCTTCACATTATCATCCCAAATTTGTACATCAACTAGTTTTTGGTCATGTGTTTTTGAAATTATATATTCAAAATTATTGGTTTTATTATTTTTATGGGAAAATACGATCGACTCCAATTCATTATTATTTTCAATTAAATCAACTGCAATTAATGCCATTTCTGGTAATTCACGCTGCGATAAAAAGCGATTATTTTCATCAACAATCATCCAACGACGGTCATACTTTAAGCCTGTTTTTTCGACTATTGATTGACTCAATTGAATGCCTGATAGTGACTTAACTGGATAAATCCAAATTTCAGATAACACATATTTATTGGCAAATTCTTCCATCAATTTTCAAAAATTATATTAATTATTCCATGCCAATCGAGGCTGAGGGCTCACATTATTTTGGCAAAATATACCAGCCTCAGCCTTAAAAAGAGCTGCCATGGCTATCATAGCAGCATTGTCAGTACAGTATTCAAATTTTGGTATAAACACTTGCCAATCAAACTCTTTGCCTACTTCTATCAAAGTTTGTCTTAGACCCGAATTAGCCGAAACTCCGCCAGCGATGGCTATATTTTTAATGTTAAATTGGATGCTTGCCAACTTAACTTTTTTCAATAAAATCTCAATCAGCGAATATTGAATGCTTGCACAAATATCTGCTTTATTTGCCTCAATGAAATTAGAATTTTTACTACTTTCTTTTTGTAAAAAATAGAGAATTGATGTTTTTATCCCTGAAAATGAAAAAGACAAATCAGGCATATCAACGAGTGGAAACTTGTACTTTTTGGGGTCGCCATTGGCGGCATATTTATCTATCAAAGGACCACCTGGGTAATCAAAACCTAATAGCTTGGCAGATTTGTCAAAAGCTTCACCCACAGCATCATCTTGTGTTTCACCAACTATTTCCATTTTTAAGGCCGATTTTACTAATATTATTTGGGTATGGCCACCACTTACTGTTAAACATAAAAACGGAAAACTAGGCACTGGCTCTTCAATAAAATGGGCCAAAACATGAGCCTGCATATGATTCACCTCAATAAGTGGAATACCCAAACCCAACGCAAACGATTTGGCAAATGAAGTACCCACTAAAAGAGAACCTAAAAGCCCTGGCCCACGAGTAAACGCTATAGCCCCTAACTCATTTTTTTGTATATTTGCAATCGAAAGTGCTTCATTTACAACGGCAATAATATGCTTCTGGTGCGCTCGTGAGGCTAATTCGGGTACTACGCCACCCCATTTCTGATGAATTAACTGGTTGGCAATAATGTTGGAACGAATTTTGCCATCAATAATAACTGCTGCGGACGTGTCGTCACAGCTGGTTTCAATGGCTAATATATTCATTATTAATTGGTTTGGTCATAATTTTAATCCGTTTTTCATATATTCGGGCTAATTTTTTAATAAATTACATAGATCAAAGTTTTGAATAGATATGGGTAATTTAAAAAATGAATAACATTCTCAAAACTTAAATTTGTGTTAAAAAAACCAACTAAGTTTTTTAATTTTTTTGGAAATTTTTTACACCAATAGAATTATTTTAGTCGGATTTCGTTTAAAAATAGAATACAAAGCTATAAAATTAGCGTTTAATTATTTCAATTTTGGAATAATTGAAAAACAAAAATTGCCTCAAATCATCGCAAACATGGTTTTTGGAATTTTAAAATAAATAAATTTGAAAGCAGTAAAATTCATATTGAGAGCATTGTATTTCAGCTTTTTCTTGCTGGCGATACTCTTTGTGCTTGCTGCTGCAGCTGTCCGATTTTCTCCATTTGTTCAGACAAAAATAGCTCAAAAATTTTCTGAAATCGCATCTGAAAAGATGGGGTACAATATTAATGTTGGTTCAGCCAAGTTGAAGTGGTTGAATGGCATTACTCTGGGCAATCTTAAAATAAGCAACCCCAAAGGTGGAGATATGATTGATATGGAAAGCCTCGATGTTAAATTTAATTTGGAAAGTATTCAGGATTCATTGAATTTGAATATCGACTTTGTAAAGCTGTCAAAACCAATTATTTATTATGAAATTGACTCACTCACTGGCAAACAAAATATCAATGAGTTTATTGATAAAATAAAGGAACTAACTGCTTCAAAAAAACCAAGAAAGAAAAAGCAGAGAGGTCAATTATTTACAATTGACGAGGCTGAAATAGTTAATGGAATATTTCACTATCAGGACCATCAATCAAAATTAAGGGCTGATAAGAATCGGTTCGATGAGACTCATTTCACCATAAAAAACTTGAATGCGAAAATCTCTAATTTTTTGGCCATTAGGGATACCGTCACATTAATGGCCGATTTGAAAGGTTATGATGTGAAAACCGGGCTTGAAATTAAAAGATTAAAAACGGATTTTTTGATTTGTAATAAGTCGATGGTTTTCAATAAACTCTATGCACATTTTGGCAATACAATTATAAAAGATTACCTGAGGTTTGACTATCGATCACAAAAAGACATGTCAGATTTTTATACGAAAGTTAAAATTACTGCCAACTTTGACTCATCTTATTTTGCTAATAAAGATATTGCATTTTTTATTCCTAGCCTCAATTACAAAGATAACTGGCATATCTCTGGTCAAATGAATGGTAAAGTTGAAGCTTTCACTTTGCAAAATGCAAAAATAAATTTTGGTAAAAACAGCCTTATGAAGGGTAAATTTGAGTTTGTGGGCTTGCCAAATATTGACAAAACTTTCATGAAACTCAACTTTGCTAATACTAAAGTGCTGGTTGCAGATCTTAAGCCATATTTAAATGAACAAATCCTTAAAAGTATTGAAAGTTTAGGGCAAATTGTTTTAAATGGAAATTTTACTGGCACTACAAAAATATTTAAAACCAGCGGGGATATTGAGACTGATTTGGGCAAGGCAACCACCGATCTAAGCATGGTTTTGAATAAAAATTCTAATGAAACAGAATACCAAGGCCAATTATTACTTGATAAATTTAAGGTTGGCGAGTTTTTTGGCGATAAGAATATACTCAAAAATATTTCACTTAATGGAAAAATAAGTGGGGTAGGACTAAATGCTCAAAATGCAGTTTTAGATGTTGATGGTACTATCGATAACCTTGATTATCAAGGTTATAATTATAATAATTTGACCATAAATGGAAAATTACAAAGACTATTATTCGAAGGGAATTTAAGTGTGAAGGATAGTAATCTTATTTTCGCCATGAAAGGAATTGTCGATTTGCGGGAGAATAGAGAAAATTTTAACCTTACGGCTGACCTTAAAAGAGCCAATCTCAAAAAATTGAATATTTCGGAGAAAGATATAAGCCTTAATTCAAATATGAATGTTTCGTTCAGTGGCACTAATATTGACAATATTTTTGGTTTTGCTAGGTTCAATCACCTAGCATTACGTATTGACGACCGCCATCTTAAAATAGATACCCTGTATGTGTACTCAGATAAGAAGGATAATATTAGCGATATAATAGTTGACTCTGATTTGTTCCGCTTAAGTTTTAATGGTGATTTTGTGCCTTCAACTGCTATTGCCGACCTTCAGCAATTGGCGCTCGAATACAAGGCTTATTTTACCAACAATAAGTACCAACGTGACCAATATTATGCCAATAAACTAACTGATAAGGCTAAAAATTACAATATTGATTATTCAATAAATTTAATAAAACCAAAACAACTTCTAGAGTTTATTTACCCTGAGGGGTATATTTCCAACTATACGCCACTTGAGGGGCGTTTTACCATGGGGAAAACTGTGATGTTAAATTTAACTGGAAAAACTGACACTTTAAGATTTGGCAATTATCAGTTCTTTAACACGGATTTTGATATTAATACTTCAAAATTTGTTGATAATCCCGAGGTATTGGCTTCAGGTATTATTAATTCCGAAAAACAAAAAATTTCCATTTTAGCACCAACCGAAAAGCTAAGTTTCGAAGGTGCTTGGGATAAAAACAAGATCGTATTTAATAGTAGTATAAAACAACAGGAAAGTAGTAATAAAGCCGATTTGAACGGGAATATTATTTTCACAGAGTTTGGTTTAGACCTGCAGTTCAAAAATTCAAGTTTTAATTTGCTAAATAATGAATGGAAAATAAATGCCGAAAATACTGTAAATATTACAAGTGATGAAGTTTGTTTTAAATATATGACTATTGAAAACAAAAACCAGATTGTAGCCATCAATGGTACTGTTTCAACAGATTCACTAGAAACATTCCGATTGGGAGCCACTAATTTTAACTTGGCCACTATAGCCCCAATACTTGATTTAGATCTTTCTGGCACCCTCAATGGTGCTGCCTCAATAAACGATGTTCTTGGAAATATGGCCATTGAAGGGAAAATAAGTATTGATAGCTTAGTTTATAAAAAGCTTTGGATTGGCGACCTATCAGGCGAAAGTAGATGGGATAAAGTTGATAAATTATTGAACCTCAACTATTATGTAGATCGTGAAAACGGCCATATGATTAATTTGGAGGGTATTTATATTCCCGAATTAAAGGAAAACTCATTGGATTTAATAGCAAACCTAAACCAGACAAACCTTAAAGTTGTTGAGCCTTTTACTGATGATTTATTTTCAGAATTTGAAGGCCTAGCAAGTGGTCAAGTTCATATAACTGGCACCCCCAATGCGCCGATTTTAGAAGGAGAAATTGCAATAAATAAAGGTAAAACTAAAGTGGATTACCTTAATACTTATATCAATTTTGAAGATAAAGTTACGTTTGGTAATAATAAAATAATTACTGACAAACTTCGTCTTACTGATAGTGAGGGGCATTTAGGAAGTTTAAAAGGTGGTGTTGAGTACAACAACGGTTTTTCAAATATGCGTTTGAACTTAAAAGGTAATTTGCAAAATTTCAAAATATTGAATACAACCACTAAAGACAATGACCTTTTTTATGGCACTGCTTATGCCACTGGCGACCTTTCAATTACTGGGCCGCTCAACGATATTTTGATTAAAGCCAATGCCTCTACAAATAAGGGTACTAAAATTTATATTCCACTTGATGGTGCAGCAACTGTTTCAAATTCTGATTTTATAGAATACATTACTACAAAAGAACCCGATAAAAAGGAAGCTGTTTTAGCTGAAAATCAGATTAATATAAAAAAGGCCAAGTCTAACATTAGTATGGATTTTAACTTAAATGTTACTCCCGAAGCTTATTGTGAGCTCCAACTTGACCGTCAGTCTGGTGATTTGATAAAAGCTTACGGCAATGCCGACTTGAACCTTAAAGTAAGTTCATTGGGTGATTTTACTTTAACAGGTATTTATCAGTTGGATAAAGGTGAATATTCTTTCAATTTTGAAACGTTGATAACTAAACAGTTTAAAATTTTGCCTAAAAGTAGAATTATTTGGACAGGCGATCCATTAGAGGCAAATCTTGATATAAAAGCAGAATACACTCAGTTTACTTCACTGTCTCCAATATTACCTGTCGACCAATATAATACTGAAAATAGAAGGTTTCCTGTTTCAGTAATATTGAACTTGAAAGATAGAATGCTCACCCCAACAGTTACCTATGATATTGAGTTTAAAGACTACCCAAAAACGGCACAGTATGAAAATAATATTTTGGCTTTCAGAAATAGATTGAATACCTCAGAGCAGGAAAAAGGCCGACAAGTGGGGAGTATATTACTCACTCAGAGGCTATTATCGCCAACGGATGCATTTAAACTGGAAAACTTTTCGACCAACATTAGTGAATATATTTCTTATCAATTTT
>JANMZR010000277.1:0-5403 GCA_031383555.1 Cytophagaceae bacterium
ATTCGATTTTAGTAAAAGAAACTGTTACTTCAAAATCGCAAAGCAACAATGAAACCTATTATGTAGTTGAAAGACAAGTTAAGGGGAAAAACGACTTTTTTTTCAAGCCAGAGACTGTATATCAACTTATTACAAACCCCAAACAAGTTATTAATACCGAAAGAAATATTTATACCATTTTACTTTATTACCCAATATATTTGGGCGCAAAATGGAATATAAACGAAATAAATGGGCAAGATGAAAAAGAGGCAGAGATTGTAAATTTGGGCAAGTTACCTTCAAAATTAATTACTGATAAAAACCTTATTTTAGTGCAAGCGGATAGCACCAAAAATTTTGTAGATTTCAAGGTTTCCAATAAGATATTTGCAAAAAACATTGGGCTTATTTATACCGAAAACTCAGCCATTGATTATTGTCAAGACGCTAATCCAAACCCAGCCACAAGTTGCACGTCAAAATTTATAATCGAATCAGGCAAAAGGGAGTTTATTACACTATTGGAATACGGGAGTGCCAAAAAATAAATGATTTAACCTAATTCCTTTTTTGCACCCAAATAACTTTTTACAACAGTAAATGTAGTAATTGCCAAGAAAAAAATAATGATATAATGTACATAATTGACGATCCAAGGAAAACGTTCGCCAAAATAAAAACCAGCTGTAACCAATGAACCCACCCATAAAAGGGCACCGACGACGTTAAATAAAATAAAGTTTGCATATTTCATTTTTGAAATGCCTGCAAGAATAGGTGCAAAAGTTCGAATAACAGGAAGAAATCGACTGATAATCAAGGTTCTGGCGCCATATTTTTCAAAATATTTTTGGGTATTATCTATATATTTTTTCTTGAAAAAAAGAGATTCCTTCTGGTTTTGAATCTTATTACCTGCAAAGCGGCCAAATAAATATCCGACCAATGAGCCAACAATAGCTGCCAAAGTAATCCAGATTAATATTTCAGATAAAGGCTCTTTTAATAAACCGGTACCTCCAAAAACACCAGTTAAAAATAAAAGATAATCGCCAGGCAAAAAGAAAGCAAAAAATAAACCATTTTCTGCAAAAACAATCAAAGCAATAATATAAAGCCCCGCTTTTATGATTTCCTCAGAATTGGTAATTGTACTAAAAAACTCAATTATTTCTTGCATTTATTTATTGTTTGGTTACAATATCGGTCTTTTTTATAATAATTTTCGTAAAAATAGGAGATTTTTATAGAACTACTTTAGTAACCGTAAATTTCATGAAATAATATAAGAAAACAATCAATTCAAAATTAAAAAATAGTTATTTGATCTGTTTTTTATGATATTGCAACACTAAATTTATAAGTTAAATCTGTATTCTAAAATTACCAAATGATCCAATTCAAATATTTAAGCCAGCTAATTATCCTTTTATTATGCATTATAGGGGCTGTTTTTTTATGGGAAAAAGTTAGAGGTATTAAGGACTTTTTTAAATCGGAGTCAAAAGTAACTCAAAATTTGGTGCTTAATCAAGTAACGGCATTAGGAAAAATAGAGCTAGTAAATTACCGTTTTAAAGATGTTGTGGAAAGTGAACTACAAAAAACTTTGTTACCCAATGCCAGAGCTTTACTAATAATAAGTGGCGAGGTTGTTGGTTGCATAGACCTCACAAAAATAAAAGCGGAAAGTCTTACTTATCAATCAGATAGTTTAAAAATTAAATTACCTGTTCCTGAAATTTGCGTAAGTAAAATTGACCATAGTCAGTCCAAAGTATATGATTTATCACTATTTTCGCTACTCGACCAAAGCCAATTAATTGACGAAGCTTATAAAAAAGCTGAATTACAGATAAATGATTCGGCACTTCAATTGGGTATTATTGAACAAACGAAACAGAATGCCGACAAAATATTAAAACCTATGTTTGAGAAAATTTCGGGCAAAAAAATTAAACTTTATTATAATTTTCAATAAAAAATTAAATTCTTAATTGATCAAATAAATTCTCGCCCCATCTGTTCTTATTTCCTGAAATTCGACAGCAAAATCATATCAGTTTGTTGATTTACCACTTAATTTTACAATTATCTTGAAAAGTTGTATATTATTTTCTACTTTCGCTATTTATTAATAAAATATATAGATTGACTTGTGAAAATAGCTGTAATTAAAGAAACCAAACCATTTGAAAATAGAGTAGCCTTATCGCCTGAAGTCTGCAAACAATTAATCCAAGCTGGTTTTGAATGTGCCATCGAAAAAGATGCTGGAATCTCTTCTTTTTTTGAAGATGTTGCCTATACTGCTATTGGGGCAACAATTATTGATGATAAATCTGCCTTATTAGCCTCAGCGGATGTGGTGCTGAAAGTAAATCAACTTACAGTCGAGGAGATACTTTGTTTGAAAAAAGGGGCAGTTACCATTTCATTTATGTATGCGAATACAAATCCTGATATAGTTGCCGCTTCTGCAAAACAAGGGATTTCTGCATTTTCTGTAGACGCCATACCCCGTATTTCAAGAGCTCAAAAAATGGATGCTTTGAGTTCCCAAGCCAATTTAGCTGGCTATAAATCAGTAATTATTGGAGCCTATCATTTAGGTAAAATTTTCCCTTTGTTAATGACAGCCGCCGGTACTATCAAACCAGCCAAAATAGTAATTATGGGAGCAGGAGTGGCTGGTTTACAAGCTATTGCGACTGCGAAACGACTTGGGGCTGTGGTGGAAGTAAGCGATATCCGACCTGAAACCAAAGAACAGGTAGAGTCTCTTGGCGGTAAATTCATTGAAGTAAAAGGCGACGATTCCATAAAAATTGAAGGCGGTTATGTAAAGGACGTTTCAGAAGAATTTCTCAAAAAACAGCAAGAAATAGTTTCAAAACATATCTGTGAAGCGGATTTAGTAATTACAACGGCACTTATTCCTGGTAAAAAAGCCCCAATGCTTATCCCTGAAGAAGTTGTAAAAAACATGAAATTTGGCTCAGTGATTGTGGACATGGCCGTGGAGCAAGGTGGTAATTGCGCCTGCAGTGAGTTTGGGAAAACTGTTCAAAAACATGGTGTAACTATTGTTGGAGAGCCAAATATTCCATCTTTGTTACCCTTCAATGCCAGTGAATTATTTGCCAAAAATATTTCAACTTTCTTGCTTCATTTGGCAACCAAAGACGGTTTCAAATGGGAAATGGAGGAAGAAATCACCAAAGGTTCATTGATTGTTTATAATGGAACTGTTTTAAAATAATCATTTTTTCATCCCTAACAAATCTGTTAATCCAAGGCTTATTTTATATTTAAATAATCGTAAATCAAATAATTAATCAAAATTATGTTAAACGAAATAGTAACTTTTTTAGGCGAAAATATACAAATGATATATATTATTATTTTGTCTGTTTTTGTTGGCGTTGAGGTAATCGGAAAAGTACCCGCTGTGCTGCATACTCCGTTAATGAGTGGCGCTAATGCTATTCATGGGGTAGTAATAATTGGAGCAATAATCGTTATGTTAAATACGCCTATCGAAAATATATTCTCATTAATGCTTGGTTTTGTGGCTGTTGTATTTGGTACACTCAATGTGGTTGGAGGTTTTGCCGTTACAGATCGTATGTTAGAAATGTTTAAAAAGAAAAAATAACCTTCGACTGTGCTCAGGTACCTTTCAATAGCAAGCACACAAATAGTAGATTTCACACAAAACTTATGGAAATAAAATATATTCTTGATTTAGTTTATTTAATTGCGTCGGTTACATTTGTACTAGGCCTAAAAATGTTGAGTCACCCTGAATCAGCCCGCAAAGGAAACCTTTATGCGGCTTTTGGGATGTTTTTAGCTATTTTAGGCACCATTTTTTTGTATAATAATACATACGGTTATACCACCAGAGAATCAATGAAAATTATATTGATTTTTGCTGCCATTGGAGTGGGCACCATTGCAGGATGGCTAACGGCCAATAAAGTTCAAATGACCAAAATGCCAGAGTTAGTCTCTCTTTTTAATGGAATGGGCGGCGCTTGCGCCGCTATCATTGGCTTGATGGAATATGAGCATAATTTAGGTAAAATTGGTGCCCTCACAACCATCGTCGCAGGCTTAATTATTGGCTCAGTTTCGTTTAGTGGTAGTATTATTGCCTTTTTGAAGTTGAATGAAACTATGAAAAAACCAATCAGAATTCCTTCCTATAACATTCTGAATACCATTGTAATGATTGCCCTTATTTTGTTTGGTACCTACATTGTTTATGTACAACCAGAACATATTTCTTTGGTAGTTTTATTATTTATTTTTGCTTTAGCATATGGTGTATTATTTGTGATTCCGATTGGTGGGGCCGATATGCCAGTTGTTATTTCACTGCTTAATTCATTCACTGGATTGGCTGCTGCTTTTGGAGGGTTTTTATACCAAAATCAAGTAATGCTCACTGGTGGAATTTTGGTTGGTTCGGCAGGCACAATCCTAACTTTAGCTATGTGCAAGGCCATGAACCGGCCATTGAGTAACGTTATATTTGGAGCTTTTGGAGGTAATGGTGCCACCTCAAGTTTAGCTGCCGATGTAAATGGGAGTGTAAAGGATATTTCTGTTTCTGATACAGCGATTTTGATGAATTATGCCAAAAAAGTAGTTATCGTTCCTGGTTATGGCTTGGCTGTTGCGCAGGCTCAGCACGTTATTCATGAGTTGGAATTATTGTTGGAAGAAAGAGGTGTGGAAGTAGTTTATGCAATTCACCCAGTGGCCGGCCGTATGCCGGGCCATATGAATGTACTATTGGCTGAAAGCAATGTTTCCTATGATAAATTAGTGGAGATGGAAGACATTAACCCACAGTTTGCAAATACAGATGTAGTTTTGGTGGTGGGTGCCAATGATGTAGTAAACCCAGCCGCCAAAACCGACCCGTCCTCGCCTATATTTGGCATGCCAATTTTGGATGTCGAAAACGCCAAAAACATCATTGTAAACAAGCGAAGCATGAACGCCGGCTATGCTGGAATAGACAATTTACTCTTTTACCAACCCAAAACAAGCATGCTTTTTGGAGACGCTAAAGGTGTTTTATCAAAATTGGTGAATGAGTTGAAACAGATGTAGAAATTAGCAAATTGAATGCTTTTGGGGATGCAAAATTGGTTGGTAAACCATAAAAAGAGGATTAGGTGTTGGGTTAGAGGCTATGATGCTAAAAAGATAGTCAACATATTGAAAATCAGTACATTAACTATCCTAAAACATATTGGCAATATTTAGGGCATCATAGTTAATTCGTCCAAACTATTATTTTAAGATAATTTATACTACTTTTTATAAGAAAAACCGAGGCTTGATGGCTTCGGTTTTTTTGTGAATCTTTGAATAGTACTATTTTTATGCATTTTTCGTGTTTAT
>JANMZR010000315.1:0-3924 GCA_031383555.1 Cytophagaceae bacterium
GGTTGATATGAAAAAACCAGGTGCACAAGAATATTACAATTCCATTTATAAATTATACGCTGATTGGGGTATCGATTTTGTAAAAGTAGATGACGTTACTAATGTGCCCGAACTTGAAGGAATCAGTAAAGGCTTGCGATCTGCTGGCCGTAAAATGGTATTGAGTATTGTGCCTGATAATTTGCCTTTTGAAATCATAAAAGAAAATGCCCATATGGCACGAACAGGTTATGACTTTTGGGATGTCTGGGAAATGTTAAAAAGAGGTTTTCCAGCAGCAAATCAAGCTATTAAGCATACTGAACCTGGCTTTTGGCCCGATTTGGATATGCTTCCTATTGGAAAAATTGGAATAGGCCTTTCTTATAAAGGGCCATATGCTCGAATTTCTAATTTTAACGAAAATGAATTACACACACTTTTTAGCCTATGGTATATTTCAAGAATGCCCTTAATGATAGGAGGGAATTTACCAGAAACAGATCTACTAACTTTAAAATTTTTAAAAAATGATGAGGCATTAGAAGTGAATCGGAATAGTACAAATAACAGACAAATTATGTTTAAAAATGCACACATAATTTGGGTTGCTGATATTCCAAAAACGGAAGATAAATATTTGGCTTTTTTCAATCAATGGGAGTCAATTGAGCCCATAAATCCGAAAATTACGTGGAAGCAATTAGGCTTAACTGGCAATGATTATAAAGTGAGAGATATATGGGCAAAAAAGGATTTAGGTAGCTATACGGAAGGTTTTTCAAGGCCAATTAATGCCCATGGAGCTGGTTTGTACAAGATATATAAATAATGAATGTTAATTAAAAAAAGTTTAAACTATAATTATATGAAATCTTTTAATGTAATTTTTATTGCAATTTTCCTGATTTTTTTACAAAAAGTATCAGCTCAAACCCCTATTTTAGCAGGTGCTGCAATGGTAAATATTACGCCGCCATTGGGTACAATAATCAATGGCGATTTTTTGCCAATGCACGCAAAAACTATCCATGACTCACTTTATACAAAGGCTTTAGTTTTTTCAAGTGGGACGAAAAAATTTGTATTTGTAGTGGTCGATTGCATGGCGATTGATGGTGATTTGATAATTGACACGAAAAAACTAATTCAAAGTCAATTAGGTTTAACGCCAAACCAAATAATGATATCTTCTACACATGCGCACTCATGTGGTGCAGTGAGAGGAGGTTCAATTGTATCTGCTGATTTGCCTTACCGTTTAAGCATGCCGGCAAAAATTTTGAAATCGGTAAAATTGGCAATTGACAACATGGAGCCAGCCAAAATTGGATGGGGCTCATTCGACCTGCCCAAATATATTTCATGTCGCCGGTGGTATATGAAACCAGGTTTTAGTACTAAAAACCCATTTGGTGAAATTGACAAAGTTTGGATGAACCCGCCACCAGGAAGCCCATATTTAGACCGCCCGGTTAGCGAAGGTGACCCAGAGGTAAGCTTTTTAGCCGTAAAAAACATGAAAAATGAATTGATATCCATTTTTTCCAATTACTCAATTCATTATGCTGCTGATATTCCTGAAAACACTATTTCGGCTGATTATTTTGGCGAAGTGCATAAGCAGTTAAAAGAAAAATTAAACGCTAGCCCCAATTTTGTTGGAATTATGAGCAATGGAACCAGTGGAGATATTAATACCACCGATTTTCGATTAGAAAGAAATTATCCAAGTGAACCTTATGGAAAATCTAAACTAATTGCTAATGATATTTCAGATGCCATTATCGAAAATCTAAAAACAATAAATTTTGAAACCAAGCCCCTTTTCTACCATAGCTCGAATAGTGTACTTACTAAAACAAGAAAGCCTTCCCCCGAATTGATAACTCGATCGAAAAAAACCATATCAGAATTAGACTTCAGCACGTTGAAATCAATTGACAAAGCTTCAGACAATATGGCAAAAATGTTTGCATTGGAGATAATTGAACTCGATGCATACCAAAAAGACGAATACTCATTGCCAGTTCAAGCTATTAGACTTGGAGAAGGTGCAATAGGAACTTTGCCTGGCGAAATATTTGCCGAAACAGGCCTAAAACTTAAAAAAAATGCGCCAACTAAAAATTATTTTACTGTTTGCTTAGCCAATTTCGGTGATGGTTATATACCTCCAGCAAGTCAGATGGCTTTGGGTGGCTATGAAACTTGGTTGAATTCTGGAACTCAAATGGAAATTGGGGCTGAAGAAAAGCTCTTTAACAACTTGAGTTTATTAGTGAGAAATTTATTTAAATAATCAATTGATATGGAAAAACAAAAAATAATTCACCCCGACCGAGATTCCAATTTTGTTACTGGAGCCTATTCCGATGCCGTTTTAATTGATGGCTTTTTATTTGTAAGTGGACAAGCGGCAGTCGATTTCAAAACCTCAAAATTTGTATTAGGAACTATCGAAGAAGAAACTAAACGTACTTTAGACAATATAAAAGCCATTATTGAGGCAGCTGGTGGCAAGATGGAAGATGTTGTGAAATGTACAGCTCACCTGGCAGATATCAACGATTTCGCTAGATATAATACAGTTTATGCAACTTATTTCACAGGGATAAAACCTGCTAGAACTACTGTGCAATCTGTTTTAGCCGAAAACTTAAAAGTTGAAATTGATTGTATCGTGAAAATTTCTTAACTAAATAAGTATTTATAAAACCTAAACGGTTTAAAATGATATAATATGTTGAATTACAGCAAATCAGCCATATTACTTGAGCGATCAAAAAAGTCGCTGGCGGGTGGCGTAGCTTCTGAATTTCGGAAATACAACCACCCACATGCCATCTTTTATTCGCATGCAGCAGGCTCCAAAATTTATGATGTTGACGGAAACGAATACTTAGATTTTACCCTAAGTCAGGGTCCCCTTTTGCTAGGTCATAACCATCCGCATGTTATGAAAAGAGTAGAGGAGTATGCCAAATTTGGGCAATTGTATGCCGGGCAACATATTTTGGAAGTGGAATTGGCTGAGAAATTACAGCAGATAATTCCATCTGCAGAGCTCATGCGGTTTTGTTTGGATGGTTCAGAGGCTGTACAAACAGCCTTTCGGCTGGCTAGAGCAAAAACTGGGAAAAATAAATTTTTGCGGTTTGAAGGGCATTACCACGGTTGGTTAGACAATGTAGCTTGGGGTATTTCGGCGCCTTCGGTTGAGGCAATGGGCGATATTGAACACCCAAATGTATTCCCTTGGAGCGAAGGTCAAGCTGAAAACTCCAATACCGAGTTCATTACGATTCCTTGGAATAATTTGGAGCTTTTGCGGAAAATTGTGATAGAAAATCATAGCCAACTAGCAGCCATTATCACTGAGCCAATCATGTGCAATAGTGGTTGTATAATGCCTGAAGCTGGCTTTTTACAAGGTATTCGAGACTTATGTACTGAATATAATATAACCTGCATTTTCGATGAGGTAATTACAGGTTTTCGTACCGCTTTGGGTGGTGCCCAGGCCTATTTTGGCATCACACCTGACCTTTCCATTTTTGCAAAAGCAATGGCAAGTGGCTATCCAATTTCTGCTATTGTTGGCAAAAGAGATTGGATGAATCTGATTGTAGAAAGCAAAGTAATACATGCTGGCACAATGAACTCTAGCTGCTCAACTGTAGCGGCAGCAGTAGGTACAATCGAGGTTTTGGAACAAGAAGGAACTTATGAAAATATATATAAACTAGGCCGAAAATTAATGGCTGGCCTTACTGAAATTGGTAAAAAGCATCATTCAAATTTATTAGTGCAAGGCCTAGGACCAATGTTACATACCGGTTTTACCGACCTAAAAAAAGTGTCGGATTTCAGAGATGTGCTAAGTTATGATAAGGTAAAATTGACGAAATTTGTTGCAGGCATGCATAACGAAGGTATTAGAAT
>JANMZR010000321.1:0-2804 GCA_031383555.1 Cytophagaceae bacterium
TTATATATTTGGAAAAATGAAAAATATATTAATTTTTTTGGATTCATCTAATAAACAGTTATTTAATAACCAGTTACCGAATTATCAGTTTCCCAATAGCCAGTTCCTCAATAACCAATTTCCCAGCTACCAGTTAACGAATAAAACAGCATGAAGCTATATATAAAATACATGGTGAGCACTCGTTGCAAAATAATTGTAAAAGAGGAGCTTAAAAATCTTGGCCTTCACTTTATTATAGTTGATTTGGGAGTAGTAGATATCATGGAAAACATTACCGATGAACAACGCAACCATCTCAAAGTTGCATTGCATGATGCTGGCCTTGAACTCATGGACGATAAACGGGCCATGCTTATTGAAAAAATAAAAAACGTGATTGTAGAAATGGTGCATTATGCTGAAGAAATGCCCAAGATTAATTTCTCTCATTTCCTTTCCGAAAAACTCAATTATGACTATACTTATTTGGCCAATTTGTTTTCAGAAATACAAGGCACCACTATCGAGCAGTTTATAATTAGCCATAAAATAGAGCGCATAAAAGAACTTATTATTTATGACGAAATGAATATTACCGAAATCGCCTATAAGATGAATTATAGCTCAGTGGCACATCTTTCAAGTCAATTTAAAAAAATGACAGGCCTTTCGCCATCCCATTTCAAAGGGTTAAAAGATAAACGTAGAAGCCCGATTGAGGATATTTAATTAGCTTTCAGGTATCAGGTTTGAGGTATCAGGTATGTGATGAGGTTTCAACATAAATCAAAATTTAAAATATTTAACTAAAATAAGGTATGAGAGTATAAAAAAAGGAATTTAGGTTTGAGTTTTTCCTACCTAATATTTCTAACCTGATACCTAAAACCTAATACCTCAATAAAGACAATGAAATTATATTTTAAAGATAAACTCAACATATATTACTTCCTGATTATAGTAGGGCTCGGTAGCTTATTGGGTTTTTACTATTACAATTCCCAAAAAGTTAAGCCATCTTCCGATTTGGTAGAACATACCCAAGTGGTACTTCATCTTAGCAATGAGGTGCTGTTAGACATAATCACTATAGAAACTAGCGCAAGAGGCTATATTTTAACTGGTAATGAAACATTTTTGGTGCCCTTTTATCCAGCGCTTAATAATATTCAAAATAAACTTAATAACCTAAAAACGCTCATTAAAGATAATCCTAAGCAACAAATTAAGGTCGATTCTATAATAAATACAAGAATAGCAAGGAAAACAGTAATTCAAAAAGTATTATTAGCTAAAAAAAATAAAACCTTAAGTGTTGAAAATAGAGACCAATTTATTAATGAAAGTTTAGCGCTAAATGCATTGATTAGAAGAAGAATTTACAGCTTCAACCAAGAGGAATTTAGGTTGCTTAAGCTTAGAAAAGCCGAAACAGAAGCCATCCATAACTATTCAAACCTTCTGTTTTTGTTATTATTTTTTTCATTATTATTCATATTTGCCTCTGTAGTTTATATTATTAAAAACCAACAAAACAAAATCAAATTTAATGAAAAAATAAAGGAAACAGAAAGACTTTATCATGAAATGATTTACACTTCAACATCGATGTTTGCCATATTACAAGGGCCTGAAATGATTATAAAAATTGCAAATGAGGCAATTTTGAATTCTTGGGGTAAGGGAAATAGCATCATAGGTAAATCAATATTCAGTGTTTTACCTGAAATAGTAGAGCAAGGTTTCGACAAAATTTTGCAGACCGTTTACCAAACTGGCGAAGCGTACACAGCTTATGAAACCCCAGTAGATATTGTCCGCAATGGACATAATGAAAAATTGTATTTTAGTTTTACCTATCAGCCACAAAATAATTCAGAGGGCCAAATTGCAGGCATAGCTATTATTGCCAATGAGGTAACCTCGCAAGCAATTATAAATCAAAAACTAAAAGAAAGTGAGCAACATTTTCGCATAATGGCAGATCTTATGCCCGAAAAGGTTACCAATGCTACACCCGAAGGCAATGTAACCTACTACAATAAAAGTTGGCAAGATTATACAGGAGCTAGTTTTGATGAATTAGTTAGAGAAGGCTGGACAAAATGGATCCACAAAGATGAACTTGCCGAAACAACAGATCGTTGGGAAAAGTCATTGAAAACAGGAGCCGATTTTGATATGGTTTTGCGTATTTTGAACAATAATGGCCAGTACCGTTGGCATAAAAGTACGGCAAGAGCCATAAAAGATGAAAGCGGGAAAACAAAACTTTGGATAGGGTTAAATGCCGATATTCATGACCAAGAATTGCAAAAAGTTTCTTTTGAAGAAATCGTAGCCAATAAAACATCAGAGCTAGAAAAAGCCACCGAGGAACTTTTTCACAAAAATGAAGAAGTAGAAGACGCAAAAGCCAAATTAATGACCGAATATTCTCGCAGGTTAATAGAAGCAAGCCTCGACCCTCTCATCACCATTGGCCCTTCAGGCAAAATAATGGATATGAACCAAGCATGGTCCGATGCCACAGGCAAAACGAGGAAAGAACTTATTGGAAGTGAATTTTACGATTATTTTACTGATATAAAAAAAGCCAAGGATATTTATAAAGAAGTATTTGACAACGGATTTGTGTATGATTTTCCATTGATAATAAAAGACCATAAACAAACAGCTGTATTATTTAATGGCTCAGCCTATAAAGATGAAAATGGTGCTATATTAGGTGCCGTAGTAGTTGCACGTGATATAACGGTACAAAATAAGATTGAAAAAGAGCTTATTGAAGCTAAATTATTTGCAGAAATGGCTACCAATAT
>JANMZR010000327.1:0-3313 GCA_031383555.1 Cytophagaceae bacterium
CTTCTAACTACTTGAAAAATAATAAGTTAAACTAGAATAAATAGAATTTCAATTCGCTGAGAATCCGATATTTGTTTTTAACCTTATGCTGGGCTAGTAATTTTCAATTCAAAGGCAGCTAGTTTTATCTTTCTAATATAATTGATAAGTTGGCTGGAGAATAATTTACTGATTTTAATACTTTATTATCACTCTCACGGAATACTAAAAACTTTCCTTCTTTTTCTTTAATTTCTGATTTAGTATTATCTTTTTGTAAATAATATTGTACTGTTGCATCAGCCTCTTGCCTATTGTCACACGCCTTGCTCATATTAGATCTTTGCACCTCATCGAATAATTCAACGAATTTTTCGCCGAGACCAAACTCTAAAACTGCACCTGAAAGTACATATTGAAGGTCACAAAGTGCATCGGCAATTTCTATAAGGTCTTTATTATCAATAGCTTCCTGAAGTTCCTTCAATTCTTCCACCAATAAACTTATCCTTAATTCACACCTTTTTTGAGAAGGGATTTGTGGCATGTCTAAAATTGGCGCTTCAAAAGTTTTATGGAACTGTGCGACTTGGTTAAGCGAATCTAATTTTTGCATTAATATTGATTTTACTAATTTGCTAATATATACTAATAATACTAATTGTTGTTCTTAAATAAAAAGAGCATATAAAATTATACCTTTTATATGCTCTTTTTATTGTTTATTAATTCAAATATTTAAGATGGAGAATACTCAGCAAAACTTTTATCTGAGTAAAATATAAGTATTCTTTCTACTGTTTTACCACCAACTGCACTGTTTACAATAAATCCACTAGACTTTCCATTTATGATTGCCTTGGCTGATTTATCTGAAAGCATTCCTTTTTTATAGTCACTTAGTTCATCCATATCAGTTCCTGATTGAGCTGAAAATGAGTGCTGAATAGGTAAAGAATTGCTTTTTGGCATTTGAATAGTATTAGTATCATCCATCAGCCATTCATATCCTAAATCCGGAAATCGCTTTACTATTTTTTGAATAATTTCAAAACTTGGTTTATTTCTTCCTGATAAAATATGAGAAATACTTGACCTTTGCACGCCTATTTCATCAGCGAAATACGATGGTGAAAGCTGCTTTTCTACTAAAATTTGTTTGATTTTTTGATTTAATAACATTTCCATTTTCTTATTATTTTAATACCTGTTGTTACAAAGTTAAACCAAAATTATTAATTTACAAATTTAAACTTGAAAAAATTAACTTACTGAATTTAACATTGTAAACGGTCAAAAACGATCATTTATTTTATTCAGAATCAATTTACAAATGTCAACTAATTATACATAACTTGCTTATAAACAGCATGTTAAATTTATATAAAACGGAAAATATATAGTGTGGGTTATTATAATATTCTTATCCCTTTTGGCTCAATTTTTATTATGTTTTCTCTAAATAGCCCTCCAATTGCTTGTTTGAAGTCTCTTTTGCTCATCTCAAATTCATGATATATGTCTTCAGGGTCACTTTTATCATGAAAAGGTAGAAAACCTGAATTATTTTGCAGTTTTAATAGGATTTTTTCTTCATTTTTAGAGTTAGCTTGGTATCCTTGTTTATTGAGACGGACATCAATTTTGCCATTTTCTCTTATTTTTTTAACAAATGCTTTCTTTTCTAAACCAAAAACTATTTTTTCAAATATTTCATTGTTGTATATAAGGCCTTCATAAAGTTTATTTATGATTACTTTAATGCCTAAATCTGTATATTTAAATGGAATAATGCTTATTTCTTGACCTTCAACGAGGCTTTCCGGGTAGCGATTTAAAAAGTGTTCAAGCCTTGCAGATGCTACTATTCTATTAGTCTCTTGATCGATATACAACTTAACTAAATAGCTTTTACCCGCTTCCATACGGCCATTTTGCTCTTGAAAAGGCACAAATAAGTCTTTTGCTATGCCCCAATCAAGAAATACTCCAAATTTATTGGCTTCTTTCACCTCTAAAAAGGCATAATCATCAACCATAGCCTTGGGAATTTCGGTAGTGGCAATTAACCTATCTTCGGAGTCTCTATAAAGAAATACGTCCAGAAAATCACCAATTTTGGTATTCTCTGGAACATATCTTTTTGGTATTAATATTTCATCAATATCACCATCTAAATATAGTCCAAAATCGACTTCTTTAATTACTTGTAATCGATTCATTTTACCTAGTTGGAGCATTTTTTGGTATTTTTTTGGTAATTATTATAAAATTATTAAACTAATTTGTTGACTGAACATTCATTATACTGCAACATTATTATCTCTAAGTGCTTGATTTAGAGAAGTTTTAAGGTCTGTGCTTTCTTTACGTTGACCAATTATCAATGCGCAAGGTACTTGATAGCTTCCGGCTGGAAATTGTTTCATATATCCTCCAGGAATTACTACAGAATTTTCAGGAACAAAGCCTATATATTCAATTGGTTTTGGACCTGTAACATCAATAATTTTGGAGCTTCCAGTAATAGTTACCCCAGCTCCTAAAACTGCTCTTTTACTAATTCTTGCGCCTTCAACTACTATGCATCTTGAGCCAATGAATGCACCATCTTCTATTATCACTGGTGCTGCTTGAGCAGGTTCCAATACGCCGCCTATTCCTACTCCCCCACTCAAATGAACATCTTTACCTATTTGTGCACAACTACCAACTGTGGCCCATGTATCTACCATTGTATTTTCATCAACATATGCGCCAATATTTATGTAAGACGGCATTAGTATAGCTCCTTTAGCAATATAGGCCCCGTATCTAGCAACTGCTGGAGGCACTACCCTGACTCCGAGCTTCTCATAACCAGTTTTTAATTTCATTTTATCATGAAATTCGAATATACCAACCTCTGATATTTCCATTTTTTGTAATGGGAAAAATAGAATAATTGCTTTTTTTACCCATTCATTTACTTGCCATTGGCTATTCGAGGTTGGGTTTGCAACTCTTAATTCGCCGTTATTTACTAAATCTATTACTTTAATTATTGCATCTTTAGTATTTTGGTCATTAAGAAGTGATCTATTCGTCCAAGCCGCTTCTACTAATTGTTTTAAAGAATCCATTGTCTTTTGCTGTATTTTTAAGTTTTATGTAAATATAACATCTTTTGATTTTTAATGGCTTTATCCTCGGCATTGAATAGATTGTCTATCTAAATATTGCTTTAATTAAATATATGATACCCTATTTAACTACTTGATATATAGTGTTTTAGTTATTGATTATAATAATAGCAAAATTATATTTGGCTATTATTATAACACAAATAAAGGCT
>JANMZR010000350.1:0-2369 GCA_031383555.1 Cytophagaceae bacterium
CCAGCTTGGCGTTCTCGATTGAAATCGCACGGTTCGCGGCAGGAGCAGACGCGGTGCTGAGGGCCGCCACACTTGCAGCAAGTAACGCACGACGGGTGATTTCAGGCATCGTTTCGCTTTCGTGTTTCGCAATTCTTGGCACGAACGTTACCGACATCGTACGACAAAGGCGCACTCTCGTCGCGCGTGACTTCACATCGGCAGTGTACTGGCGTACCATAGCCGTATGTTGCGCGAACTGGCCGTTCAAAACCTCGCCGTGATCGAAGATGTCCGGGTCGAACTGCGCTCCGGGTTTTGCGCCTGGACGGGCGAAATCATTTGCTACACATTTGATTGAAGGTGGTGCCGACCTCCGTGCTGTGCAAGAGATGCTCGGTCATGAGTCTATCACCACAACCGAAATTTATACTCATTTGGATCGGGCTTATTTGAGCCAAGTTATCACTGATTTTCACCCCAGAAGTCGGAAAAAAAATTGAAAGTATAATAAGCAAATTCGTTAGATAAGTAAAGTTAAGGACAGAAAAATCATATTCTTTTTGTAAATTTCGACTTAAATCAATTATTTCAAGGGATCAATTTTTTTCTACAACTTTATGTCTAGTTTTCACAAAATCAAAGGAATATTTTTATTTCTAGTTTTCTTTATTTGCCAATTTAGTAGCTTTTCGCAAAATCAAAATTTACTTAAAGGAAAGAAAGTTCTTATTTTTTCCAAAACTATGGGCTACAGGCATGAGTCTATACCCGTAGGTATCAAATTTTTCAAAGACCTTAGTTTGAAAAATCAATTTACAGTAGATACCACAGAAAATAACTCAAAATTCACTGATGAAAATCTAAAAAAATACAACGTAGTCATTTTTATGTGTACCACAGGAGATGTATTAAATGATTCGCAACAGATTGCTTTTGAGCGTTTTATTCAAGCTGGAGGTGGTTTTTTGGGTATTCATGCAGCAGCAGATACTGAATATGACTGGCCTTGGTATGGCAAATTGGTGGGTGGTTATTTCAATGGGCATCCTGGAAAAAATGTTTCAAATATTCAAAAAGCAACTATGTATACTTTGGATAAAAGCCATGCCTCCACTTCTCATTTGCCAATTAGCTTTGAAAAAACTGATGAATTTTATGACTTCAAAAACTTTAGTTCAAATGTAAAATCACTCATTAGAGTAGATGAAAAAACGTATAAAGAAGGCCAAATGGGTAACTTTCACCCGATGGCATGGTACCAAGAGTTTGATGGTGGTCGGTCGTTTTACACAAATTTTGGTCATACGATTGAAACTTTTTCAGATCCATTGATGGCGCCTCACTTTTTAGGAGGATTAAAATGGGCCGCAGGCGGAGCTGATTTAAATTATTCAAAAGAAACCAGCCAAGTTACACCTGAAGAAAACCGTTTTCAAAAAGTAATATTGGATGAAAAATTGGACGAGCCCACTGAACTGGCTGTAATGAACGACGGGCGAGTAATTTATGGTGAAAGAAAAGGAAAACTTAAATTATATGACCCAAAGACTAAATTGGCAAAAACAATCAATGAATTAGAAGTTTACACCAAATTTGAATATGGATTGATGGGTGTAAATATTGACCCTAATTTTGACCAAAATAAATGGGTTTATCTTTATTATTCGCCAGTAAAAGGTGATACAGCCAATACTTTATCAAGATTTACTTTCGATGAAGTAAACCAAAAACTGGATTTAAGTTCTGAAAAAATGTTGTTAAAAGTACCTGTGAAACGCACCGATTGCTGCCATACGGGCGGTTCTATCGATTGGGACAAACAAGGTAATTTGTATTTATCTACTGGTGACGACGTAAACCCCTTCGATTCAGATGGCTTTGGCCCAATGGATAATAGACCTAACCGCCAAGGTTGGGATGCACGAGCAAGCTCATCAAATACTAATGATTTAAGAGGGAAAATTTTACGTATAAAACCCACTACAGAAGGCAGTTATTCAATTCCTAAGGCTAATCTTTTTCCAGTTGGCATGGCCAAAACACGGCCTGAAATTTATGTAATGGGTAATAGAAATCCATATAGAATATCAGTTGACAAGCGTACTGGTTACTTGTATTGGGGCGAAGTAGGCCCTGATGCAGGAGAAAACTCTGAAAAATATGGCCCTCGTGGTCACGATGAGCACAACCAAGCTCGTAAAGCTGGCTATTTTGGCTGGCCACTTTTTGTGGCTGATAATCGTGCCTACAAGCATAGAGATTTTAATGACAATTCTGTTACTTATACTTTTGATCCTGCCAAACCAATTAACGATTCCCCACATAATACTGGCCTAACAGAATTACCACCTGCTAACAAGGCATTTATTTATTACCCTTATGCCGAC
>JANMZR010000363.1:0-7417 GCA_031383555.1 Cytophagaceae bacterium
TCGGACAAGATGTTTGGGTTCTTTTTTATTTTATTAAATCGGCTTAGATAATATCTAGGCCGATTTTTTTTGAACTTCTCTGCGATACGAAGCTTGTCGCAAATTCAAATTCGCCTCATTTATAAAACGCAATTGTGTTTCAACCATCGAATCAAAAACCGTTAATAAATTATCATGCTTACGTTCAAATAAATTAAATCCATTTTGTTCACCTAATAATTCAATCGTATGATGAATGGCTTCGATCGTTGAAAAACAACCCGATCGGGGTTGCTTGCGCACTCTGAAATTTGATTCTTTATTTGATGAAAAACAAATACCTTTTTTATATTAACGCCATTATTTTTATAACGTTGATTGATTTTTTTGGTTTTTTGAAAGCTAAAAGCCAAAGGTTTGCAAAAGTACTACAAAAAAACCGTCTAATTCTGAAACTAGACGGTTTATTACTATTTATATTCAGGCCAATTATCCCAAAACTTCTTTGACTTTTTTTCCAATTTCAGCAGGAGAATCTACAACGTGAATTCCGTTTTCACGTAAAATACGTTTTTTAGCTTCTGCTGTATCGTCTTCCCCTCCTACAATTGCACCTGCGTGACCCATTGTTCTTCCTGCTGGAGCGGTAACTCCTGCAATAAAACCAACAACTGGTTTACGGTTACCATCGGCACGAACCCATTTTGCTGCATCGGCTTCTAGCTGTCCGCCAATTTCGCCAATCATTACAATACCCTCAGTTTCAGGGTCATTCATTAAAAGTTCTACTGCCTCTTTAGTAGTAGTACCAATAATTGGGTCGCCGCCGATTCCGATTGCGGTAGTTTGGCCAAGGCCAGCTTTTGTCAGCTGATCAACTGCCTCGTAGGTTAAAGTACCTGATTTTGAAACTATACCAATTGTGCCTTTTTTGAATATAAAACCTGGCATAATACCCACTTTACACTCTTCGGCTGTCATAACACCCGGGCAATTGGGGCCTATTAATCGAACGTTTTTACCTTTCAAATATTCTTTGGCCATCATCATATCCTTGGTCGGAATACCCTCGGTAATGCAAATTATCACTTTAATTCCTGCATCAGCG
Source organism: Cytophagaceae bacterium (assembly GCA_031383555.1). Lineage (GTDB taxonomy): Bacteria > Bacteroidota > Bacteroidia > Cytophagales > Spirosomataceae > JANMZR01. The sequence continues at coordinate 1,088 of JANMZR010000363.1, forward strand.
GCTTCCATTATTGCATCCGCAGCAAACGCTGGTGGCACAAAAATGATTGAAGTATCAGCGGACAGACTTTTAACAGCATCTGTTACGGTATTGAATACTGGCTTATCCAAATGAGTAGAGCCTCCTTTTCCTGGTGTTACTCCACCAACCACATTTGTACCATATTCGAGCATTTGCTCAGCATGAAATGTGCCTTCTGTACCCGTAAATCCTTGTACAATTACCTTTGAATTTTTATTAACTAAAACGCTCATTAGTTTCTATTAGTTTTTATTTTGCACAAAAGTAAATCTAAAACCTAAAAGGAACAAATTAAGATTATTTTTTGAAAAGATAAGGTATTAAAAATATCCTATAATTAATTGTAAATCAATAATATAAGATTCATAGTTTTTCATAAATCAATAAAAGTAAATAATTGCTTTTTAGAGATGATAAAAAAAATGTAAATTGCTTTGAAAATTATTCTCAATATTATCCTATTTTGTTGGAGATATTTTAAAAAATTTCAAAAATCAAAACAACATACTATAGAAATGATTACCTGTAAAATTGAAAATAATATTGCAATTGTTACTTTGGATAGACCTGAAAAACTCAATGCAATTAACCAAAAGGGTTGGGAAGAATTGAAAAATACTTTTGAAAGTTTAGAAGAAAATGAGGAAGTCAGAGTAATTATTTTGACTGGAGGCGAAAGTAAGCACTTTTGTGCAGGAATTGATCTTGAAATGTTGATGTCTATTTCACAAAATATGGTGAAATGTGAAGGCAGAAAAAGAGAAAAATTAAGGAAACAAGTACTTGAATTACAGGCACCTATCAATGCAATTGAAAATTGCTCGAAACCCGTTTTGGCTGCAATTCATGGCGGTTGTATTGGCGGCGGAGTTGATATAGTGGCTGCTTGTGACATTCGATATTGTACAGATGATGCCTTTTTCACTATAAAAGAAATAGATATGGGTATGGTGGCTGATTTGGGTACTTTACAACGATTGCCCAAAATATTAGGATCGGGAATTGTACGAGAAATGGCTTATACTGGCCGTAACGTAGGAGGGAAAGAAGCAGAAAAAATTGGACTAGTTAATAATTCTTTTGAAAATAAGGAAGTTATGATAGGAAAAGTAATTGAAATGGCCAAGCTAATCGCCTCAAAATCACCACTTTCAATTAGAGGGACAAAACAAATTTTATTACATACAAGAGATCATTCAGTTGCAGAGGGGCTCGAATATATGGCAGTTTGGAACTCAGCTATGCTAATGTCCGATGACTTAATGGAGGCGTTTTCAGCAAAAATGCAGAAAAGAGAAGCGGAGTTCAAGAATTAATTTACGAAATACGATTTGGGACTTGCGATTTTAGAAGCCTAACAATAATTTAAAACTTACAAACTAAATATTTATGAATTTTAATTTTAAAGGCAAAACAGCCTTAATTACTGGTGCAGGTTCAGGCTTAGGAAGGGCAACAGCTCTTTTATTTGCAAAAAATAGTGCTAATGTTGTAGTTTCAGACCTGAATATAGATGGCGGTGATGAGACTGTTCGACTTATTACTGATGCTGGAGGTACTGCTGTTTTTATTGCTTGTGATGTAACTAATGAGCTGGAAGTGAATAGTTTAATTGATAAATCAGTGAGTGATTTTGGACAAATTGATTTTGCAGTAAATAACGCTGGCATTGGTGGTAAGTGGTTGCCAACCCATAAATACCCTACCGAAAATTTCCGCCAAGTAATGGAAGTAAATACCATGGGAGTATTTTTTTGTATGCGTGCCGAGCTCAATATTATGATAAAGCAGGGCTTTGGGTCAATCGTAAATGTGGCCTCAGTGGCTGGTTTGAACGGTTTTCCTAATAATTTGGCTTATGATGCCAGCAAACATGCTGTTGTTGGCCTTACTAAAACAGCTGGCTTGGAATATGCAAAACAAGGTATTAGGGTAAATGCCGTATGCCCAGTTTTTACCATAACACCAATGGTTGAGCAAATATTTTTACTTGACCCAACCATGGAACAAAAACTTCAAAATTCTATTCCTATGAAGCGTTATGGTAAACCAGAAGAAATAGCTGATGCAATAGTTTATTTATCTTCAGATGCTGCAAGTTTTATCACAGCACATGCCATGCCAATTGATGGTGGGATGACTGCAGGATAATTTTAATAGAATGAAAACTATAATCAGTGAAATGTACAATTAAAAATTAATAGAGACAAACTAGGATAGAAATAGAGTTTTTTTTATTTAATTTACATCAATTCTTTTTGCAAAAAAATCCATATAAAAATATGTTCAAAGATCCTTTTCAAATAATAGAAACTACAAAAGAGTACGATGTTATAATAGTTGGCTCTGGGGCTGGCGGAGGTATGGCTGCCCATGAGCTCACTCGTGCGGGCGCAAAAGTATGCTTGCTTGAGGCAGGCCAACATTTTGACCCTGCCGACCCCAAATATATTACCCAATTGAAGTGGTCTTATGAGTCGCCAAGGCGTGGAAATGCAACTACCCATAGGCATTTTGGCGACTTTGATGCTGCCTATGGAGGTTGGGAGCTAGATGGTGAGCCATACACTACTAAAGGTGACACAAAATTTAAATGGTTTAGATCCAGAATGTTAGGTGGCAGAACCAATCACTGGGGTAGAATTTCTTTGCGATTCGGACCGGATGATTTCCACAGAAAAGATTTTGATGGTTTGGGCGATAACTGGCCAATTGGTTATGATGATGTGGCTCCTTATTACGATCGTGTTGATAAATTAATTGGCGTTTTCGGTTCAAAAGAAGGCCGACATAACGACCCCGATTCCATATTTTTACCGCCTCCAAAACCTCGTTTGCATGAGTTGTTAATTCAAAAAGCAAATAAAAAAACAGGAATCCCTACAATACCGTCTCGTTTATCAATGCTTACACAGCCAGTGAATGAGCAAAGAGGGCAGTGTTTTTATTGTGGACAATGTGGCCGTGGCTGCCAAGCTTATGCAGACTTTTCTTCAAGTTCGGTGCTTTGTAAGCCTGCAGGAATGACTGGTAACATGGATACAATCTATTATGCAATGGCTCGTGAAGTTTTGTTGGATAAAACAACTGGCAAAGCAAATGGAGTTTCTTATGTAAATACACTTACACTTGAAGAAAAAACTGTTCGAGGCAAAATTGTAATCTTGGCAGCTTCAGCTTGCGAGTCGGCACGGATACTTTTGAATTCAAAATCAGACCGTTTTCCAAATGGTTTAGCAAATAATTCAGGTGTGGTCGGTAAATATTTAAACGATTCAACTGGAGCTTCAAGAGCTGCAATTGTACCTTCGCTTTTTGACCGAAAAACTTATAATGAAGATGGTGTTGGCGGTGCTCATATTTATTCACCTTGGTGGGGCGACAATAAGAAATTAGATTTCCCTCGTGGTTATCATATTGAATACGGTGGTGGCTTTGGTATGCCAGCTTATGGCTTTGGTTGGGGAATTGACAGCGTAAACGGAATGTTTGCCGATAAAAATGGAAATAAAAAAGAGCCAGGTGGCTATGGAAAAGGTTTGAAAGAAGACTACCGTAAGTTTTACGGTGCATATGTTCATATGGCTGGTAGGGGCGAGCCTGTACCTTTAGAAAGTAACTATTGCGAAATTGATCCTGAAAAAGTGGATAAATTTGGTATTCCTGTATTACGATTCCACTACAAATGGTCGGATTATGAGATCAAGCAAGCCAAACACATGCAGGATACTTTTGAGGAAATTTTCCACACGATGGGTGCAATACCAATGGGTGAAAAACCAAATGAGGCAAATAATTATGGGTTGGCCGAACCTGGAGCAATTATTCATGAAATCGGTACAGTACGTATGGGTAACGACCCTAAAACATCGGCTTTGAACAAATACGAGCAAGCACACGATTGTAAAAATTTGTTTTGTGTTGATGCAGGTCCATTTGTAAGTCAGGGTGACAAAAATGTAACTTGGACTATATTGGCAATGGCTATGCGTACATCAGATTATATTATTGAAGAGAGGAAAAAGGGGAATTTATAGCCCCCTAACCCCCGATGGGGGAAATAAAAAATAAAAATGAAATCTTACAAAAACAATTAAAAATCGAGGCCAACTCCCCCATCGGGGGCAGGGGGCTGTTTAATATTATGAAAAAAAGAGATTTTTTAAAAAATATTAGCCTTTCATCTTTAGGATTAGCGGCTTTTAACCCCGATTTGCAAGCTGCAGAACTTTTAGACGTGCCCAAAAAGCCGGTAAAGGTTTGGAACTATGGTAGAACCGATCCTGAAAAAAAGCGTGATGCAAAACTTTTTGCGGAGACTTTTTTTAAAGCCAATGAATTGGCAACCATAAAAATACTTGTGGATATTATAATTCCAGCAGATGAACGAGGTCCATCTGCATCTGCGACAGGTGTACCTGATTTCATAGAGTTTATGGCTAAAGATAAACCAGAGTTGCAAACGCCAATTCGTGGTGGGCTTCGCTGGCTCGACTCTGAATCTATTAAAAGATTTAACAACAAATTCTCAACTATTTCTTCAGCACAACGCATTGAAATTGTGGAAAATATCGCCTATCCGAAAAAAGTAAAACCTGGCTTTAGTCAAGGCACCAATTTCTTTTCTTTGATGAGAAATTTAACTGCTACGGGTTATTGGAGCAGCAAAGAAGGCATTAAGGATATAGGCTATAAAGGTAATGTGCCTAATGTTTGGGATGGTGTTCCTGCCGATATTTTGAAAGAGTTTGATGTGAGCTATTAAGAAAAAAAATGTATTTCAAAAAGCTGGGTGGTATTCAAATACTATCCAACTTTTTAGTTTTAAGTTCAAAATATATAAAGCCAAATACTAATGTATATTCCACAATAACTAGCCATATATTTTCATGAAACCCTTCGATTCGATAGGCCGAATAAGAAAAAAAGGTTACTGCAGACCAAACAATTGGAAATTTAAATTGTGTGAAAGAGCCTAATAAAACAAGGCTAGTCAAGTACCATGGATGAACCGTAGTTGCGAAAATAAAATATATGGATAAAATAATTAAAATTCTTGTAATGAATTGAATGCCAGTATTTTCTACATCAATTTTTTTTAAACTAACCCATAAAATAATAAAAAAGCTGATCAATGCTAGCAAGGGGCCAGCCAGTTGAATGGGGTTATTATTATTAACAAAAATCCCCAGCCATCTTACCAAATAATAGATACTTGCGTTGAATTCGAATTTTTGAAAATAAAGATTGAGGCTATTTAAAATATGAAAAATAATTTCGGTATTGATAAATGTGATAAATGCAAAAATCATAATTAACGAAACAATTAGGCTAAATAGCATTCCTTTTTTCCATCCTAATTTATTAATAATCAAAGGAATAAACATCAGAGGAATTAATTTTATTAAAGCTCCTGCAGCTAAAGCGATTGCAGAAAGTAAAATATTTTTAGTGTTGTTTGGCTTTGTTAGTAGGATATAAAAAACTAATATTAAGAAAAATAACATGACAGCTTCAAAATGCAAATTTCCAGTCAATTCTAAAATAATCAGAGGATTTAAAGCATACAATTGCACTTGGTTTTTATTTATTTTAAAATGATTTAATAATTTGATTATCAAATAAATAACTCCTAAATCAGCTAAAATAATTACTGTTCTAAGAGCGATTATATTTGCTAAAATATTACCATTTCCTACCCATGCACCAAAGCCAAAAATCAACTGTAAAAGTGGTGGGTATACAGAATAGTAATTTTTGGAATTCAAACCTTCAAAAATTTCATTTTTAGGTAATTCCGAGGGTAGAAATTGAAATGGATTAAGGCCATTTACCATCAATTGACCATCCCAAATAAAACGAAAATAATCATCAGAAAGACTTGGAGTGCAGGCTATTAAAACTAGCCTTAAGAAAATAACCGAAAACCAATCAAATGATAGATATTTGTAAGCAAAAAAATAAAGGGCAAATAATATAGAAAAATCAAAAGAAAGAATTTTGAAATCACTTCTAGCTATTTGATAACCAATATGATAAAAAAATAAACCTGAAAGTATCAAGAAAATTATTTTCCCATATTTTGTTATAAATTTCATAAATAAAATTTTATAATTTTCAAATATCAGTCCAATATTTATTTTACGTTATAAAATCGATGAAAAACCCCATACCCATGCTTGCCCACCCAGGTCAATCACTCGTTAAACGTCTCTTGGGTGTGGCTCGCCGGGCGGAAGAATTCGCAGCGCACTTCCAAGGCGGGGGCCACGCCCAGTTGGCGGGCTTGCTTCATGACTTGGGCAAGGC
>JANMZR010000369.1:0-19512 GCA_031383555.1 Cytophagaceae bacterium
TAATTATATTCAAATTTAATCTTATTTTTGGATCAAAATCTAAAATTCAGTAAGAATAGATAATTTTTAATGCTCTTTTAACAAAATTTAATTGTGAAAACTGGTTATGAAAAGGAATATGCTGAGAGGTGGTTGGGCAGTGTTTTGAATTATGATTGAGTTAACTTCACAATTAAATTTTGTTAAAAGAGCATTAAAAATTATCTATTCTTACTGAATTTTAGATTTTGATCCAAAAATAAGATTAAATTTGAATATAATTAAAAAGTAAAAAATGAATACTGAATTATATATCGCAAATTCCCAGATAGTTTTTTCATTTAGGAGAAATTTTGATATAAGAAAGAGAATATTTGATTTTGAAGATCAATTAAAATCTGATTTTAAAATTCCATTCCGTGTTATTGCAATTCCAGACGATTTAGACCCAAATATTCCTAGATTTGAAAGTCAATCTTTACATGAACATAGTCACTTACAAGTTTCACAGACGAGAATAACACTTTCTACAAGCTATAATGAAAACTTCAAGAAAAATTTTATTGAAGTTGAAAATTATATTGATAATAAGTACAAATTATTATCATCACTTACTGAAATTGAAAATGTCGATTTTATCGGTATTGTTTTAGAACTAGGCATGTATATGGAAATTGAAAAAATAAATCCATTTTTAAAAACCAATACTGGGGTAACAGCAATAAATGATGATTGTATTGATTTTTCATTATCATATTCAAAGGAATATAAAGGTAGTTTTTATTTAAATATTAAAAACTCCAAATTTACGGAGCAAGAACACATTTTACATGAAGAAACAAAATCACTTAGACCAACTGGAAACATAAAAAATGGGTTAAGTGTAGTTCTTGATGTAAATACACTGCCATATTTCAAAAAAAACAATAAATTTGATAAAACTTTATACAGAAGTATAAAAACAGAAGTTTTTAGTATATTAAAAACAAAAAAAATTACAGATTATTTAAACGGGAACTTATAAATATGTTAAATAAATCGACAACATCTTCAGGATTAATATTTTTGGGAATATCATCTTTTATGAATGTTTCTTCAAGTTTAGATGATAGAATTAACAAATTTTCTTTTGATTTAACTTCAATTGAAGCAAAATATAATCCTCAAAAGTTAACAAAATCTATTTCAGACAATTATGTTGAATCAAATTATAAAATGGTTGAAAATCTTTCAAATAAATATCAAGATATTGATTTTGCCTTTTTGAATATAGTTCAAGAATTTGCAATAAATCAATTTGAATTGGATGAAGATTTTAATTCTGCTTTAGATATACTTTTTAATTCAAAAATAAATTCAATTCCAACTAAAAACAGATTTTAAATTACGATGGATTTGGCGAAATTTGATACTTTAGAATTAATTCGAACTTTTCTGCCTAAGTATTTGACACCTGAGCAAAAAGATAATTTATTTAATTTAGTTCAGAATTATTTTCCATTTACTAATGACCCAAATATAATTTATTCTTTTCTTCAAGAAACAGATTATTACTATCAAGGTGACTGTGTTATTGATATTCCTTTTGCTAAATTTGATAATGGAAAGTTTGAAGCGGCATACTTGAAAGGAATAATTGCTTCTAACACTTGTGATATTTCTCAAGAAAATGAAAGAATAGAATCAGCAAATATTCAATTTTCTACCGTTTTTACTTTAAGTGAATATATAGAAATTCTAAAACGAAAATCTATTCCTCAGATTAAAATAAATACATTTTTAGAAAATTTAAAGTGTAATCGAATTTCAAATTTATTTTATTTACCTGAAAAAATTTATAATGGCGAAAAGGTTTTGGAAGAGTCATTTGCAAGATTTGATTCAAATGTGACTTTGCCAATTTCGATTTTTAATGACACTAAATATAATAAATCATATAGCCCTAATGGTGATAGAGTCTTCTCATTTTCGAATTATGGTTTCTATATGTTTTTAATAAAACTATCTGTTCATTATTGTAGATTTAGAGAAGGTGTTTTTAGAGATAATTAAAATCGCTTAATATATTTAAATGGAATAGAATGTTGAAATTTGAATTAGTTCAGTTTTCTACTGAATATTAATTGACAATTAAATATTTTTACTAAATTAAACTTCAATAATTTCGTAAATATTAATAAGCATTCACCCCAACCTCCTCATTATCAAACCATTCACCAACTCGAAAAATATTTCAGGCTTCAGAGTTCGCCAATTTTCTATTTGAAGGGTGCCCCCAAAGTTGATATAATAATCCAATCGATATTTTTGGAATTCAGTTAAAATGAAATCAGGAAAAGCAACTGCTGCAATCCAACCATCTTCAACATCTTCAAACCACTCTTCATAATAATCGGTTTCGCCACCGTGAAACTGGAAAAGGTTTTCACCAATTAGTATAAATTTATTGATTTCACTTTTAGTTAAAAAATCGAGAAGCTCCCTTTTTAGCCACATGATATCATTATGAAGCGTATCATTCCATTCGCCAAACAACTCAATTACGGCATATTTTTGGTCATAGTCAACCATTAATACTTTGCAATAAAGCGTTTCAGAGCCAATAAAATCCCAGCGTGGATCTATATAATAACCATATATAGTTGATTCATAGCTATTTCCATAAGTATTTCCGAAAAAAGGAGAGTTCTTGTCCTTTTCAGCTTGGTAGTATTTTTCCCAAACAAAAGTAGGCTCAATTTCATGCATATTATAATCTCAATAAAAAACCAAATTTTTACTTCCGATAATCCAACGGCGCCTTTCTATCTCCAGCCAATGACTTGTAAGTAAATGATTTTGAGCCTCTTGCCTTGTACAACTCTTCAGTTGCCGTTTGTATTAATGTTGGGTTTTGGAAAAGGTTCACTCCCGTAATTGCAATAGTTTTTGCTGCATTTATCATGCCTTTAAATCCTATTTCCATGCCGTTGCAGGCCACCGCTTGCCAGCTATGGGCCGGTACTCCAGGCACCCAAGTTGCAGTAGAGAGGCCAGCGGTTGGCACTACCCAGCTCACATCACCCACATCAGTTGAGGCAGGAGTTGTACCCGATAATCGATATTTTTCAATATTCTGGGCAGAGTAAATTGGGGCCAAATTAGTGCTATTCACAGTTTTTCTAATCGTTTCAGCAAATTTCATATCTTCCTCAGTATAAGGTACTCCTCCTACTTTTTCCAAGCTATTTTGCATTACTTTTGCTAAAGTTTCATTGGGCAAAAGGTTATAAAGCCCCGCCATTATTTCATAACTCATAGTGGTTTCTGTACCCAAGGCGGCGGCTTGAGCAGCTTTCATCACTCTGTTCCAAACCTCCTCCATACCTTCCGCAGTTGGGTGCCTCACTGTATATTCAACCATTGCATAGTCAGGAACAATATTTGAGGTGAGTCCACCATTTTTTATTACATAGTGAATTCTTGTTTCCGGGGTAATATGCTCACGCATCATATTTACGAAATAATTCATACCTTCTACGGCATCTAGTGCTGAGCGTCCTTTTTCAGGGGCTGCTGAGGCATGTGCCGACAGGCCGTTAAACTTGAAATTTGTCACCCGATAAGCCAAAGATGAATTTGGGCTTGCATTGTTGTTATCGCCTGGATGCCAATGTAATACAGCATCAATTTGATCGAAAACTCCCGCTTGAACTAGATAGGTTTTACCACCCCCAGCACCTTCTTCGGCTGGCGTTCCAATTAATTTTATGGTTCCTTTTCCTTTGTTTTTCTCCAAAAATGTTTTAATAGAAATAGCTGCAGCCACAGCACCAACACCAAATAAATTATGCCCACACGCATGACCATAGGCACCAACTTCTAATGGTTTTTTATTGGGAACGGCTTCCTGAGAAAGCCCAGGCAAAGCGTCCATTTCAGCCAAAATACCAATCACAGGCTTTCCTGAGCCAAATGTGGCAATAAAAGCTGTGGGGATATTTGCCACATTTTTTTGAATTGAGAATCCCTCTTTTTCTAATTCCTTTTGAAGTAAATCGGTAGTTTTTGTTTCCAAATAACCAGGCTCAGCCCATTCCCAAATCTGCTTGGCCATTTGGTTATATTGAAACTTATGGTCGTCAATATATTTCAAATAAGGTTCTTGAGCCCAAGTTTTAAAAAAAGTAAGAAGTAATAGAATAGAAAATAGCCTAAGTCGCATGATTTTGAGATTTTTTTCATAAATATAATATTTTAGTTCGAATTTCAAATAATCCGAATTAATCAATATTTTGATTTTAGTCCACAAAAAAAGGCAGTTCAAAAAACTGCCCCTTTTTCCTAATCCCTAAACTTTAATCTTTACTATACTGTCTTTTTATATATTTCTTTTAAATTAAAAACCTCTAAAATATTACAATTTTTGTAAATTACTATATTTAAAACTCAATATCAATTTGTTTTCTAAATCCTTTTTTTTCACTGTCTATAGGTAAAACAATTTTCCAGCCATTTGATTCATATTTTGCAGAAATATTTTCACGATCTATATTATCTGGTAATATAAAATTGGTAATTGTTTTCGGCATAAACCCAAAGTTATCTGTATTTGAAAGCACAGCTTGCATACTGTATAGCCAAAGCCTGTTTTCAACAATATCAACTTTCAAACTATCTGCCGATAAGCTAGGCACCCTTATTTCTAATTCAAACGCACTCACTCCTTCATTTATTTTAATATCGGGCTCAACACTGCCACCAAAAATCGAATTATTAAAATCGATTGTAGCTAATATTTCTTTTGGAATTACAATTTTACTTTTCAAAATTTTTGTTAATCAATTGAAATTATATTAATTACTAATTGTTGCTCAATTCTTAATCCAAAGCATAAAAACTAGCCATTATGTCCCAAATTAATTGGAAACAAGCCAATATGTCATATTTTTACTCGAAATATTTAATTAAACGCTATTTTTAAGCTTTAAATCATACTGATTTTTGCTCAAAAATTAGGTGGAGGGTTAATGGTGGCTATAGAAAATATTTAATGAAATGAAAAACATAGTAATCGGTATTGCTTTTGCAATTCTTTGGGCTTCAGCCTCAATTGCCACTAAAATTGGCTTAAAGGATACCCAACCTTTTATATTGGCCAATATCAGATTTGCAGTTGCTGGCTTTATAATGCTAACTTATGCTATAATTTCTGGTAAAAAGATATGGGTTTCTTCAAAGGAATTTTTACAATTATGTATTTATGGCTTCCTAAATGTGACTCTCTATTTAGGCACTTTTGTTTTAGCAATGAAACATCTTTCAGCTGGTATTGGAAGCTTGGCTATAGCCACAAGCCCATTATTTATAACAGTATTTTCCACTATTTTTCTTAAAAAACAAAGCAAAACAAGCATTTGGATTGGCTTGTTCCTAAGCTTATTTGGAGTACTTTTAGCAGCCTATCCATTATTAAAAATAAGCTATGCTGATGAGTTTGGCTTAACAATAATTCTTTTGAGTATGGTTACTTATTCAATAGGAACCATTTATTATTCTTCCATAAATTGGAAATTAGATCGAGTGGTAATAAACGGTTGGCAAGTATTTTTGGGTGGTTTGTTTTTAACCCCAATTACCTATTTTTATTTTGAGCCAAATTCAAATAACTATACTTTAAATTTTTGGTTTTCAATGCTTTGGCTCGTGGTTCCAGTTTCAATTTTAGCAGTAAATCTTTGGCTATATTTACTAAAAATTGATACAATTAAAGCATCGTTATGGTTGTTTCTTTGTCCTATTTTTGGTTTTGTTTTTTCAAATGTTTTGTTAAACGAGCCTATTTCTTGGCATACATTTGTTGGTACTGCAGTCGTTTTACTAGGCTTATTTGTTGGGCAATTTGATACTTTATTCAAAGGAAGCCGTTAAATCAGATTTCAAATTAATAAAATTCAATTTTTTTCTAAAAAATAAATGCTAAAAAATTAATTCGAATTTTCAATATTTGTATTATTAAAATCTTACGAATGAAATAAAGTTTAAAATTAATTAAAAAACAAACCTATTATGTCGAAGAAAAATAAGCTGAAAAAATCAACTCCTAACCTAACTATAGACTCAACTAAAAACAAACCAAGTAGTCAATCGAATGATTATAAAGCGGATGCAAATAAAACCCCGTCCAATAAATATCAAAATTATTTAGCTTTGGCCGTCGTTTTATTAATTACTTATATTAGTTTTTCATCAGTGAAAAACTATGATTTTGTGAATTGGGACGACCCCAACAATGCTTATGAAAATAAATTAATTACCTCACTTAATAAGGAAAATTTCTGGGAAAATACGAAAGCTATTTTTAAAACAGATGTAATTGGCAACTATAATCCATTGCCAATTTGGACTTTTGCTTTGGAACAAAAAATTCGTGGATCAGAGCCTTATACAGGTATTACAGCACCTGGAGGTTGGCATATGACTAACCTTTGGTTACACCTGATTTCTGTTATTTTGGTGTTTTTTATTTCCAAAAAATTAGGTTTACAGCTCTGGGGTACTGTATTTACCACTTTGCTTTTTGCAATCCATCCAATGAGAGTCGAGTCTGTGGCCTGGATTACTGAGCGAAAAGACGTACTTTTTGGAATGTTTTTTCTGGCAGCAATGCTTTGTTATATCAATCATAAAAGAAGTAAAAAGCTTGCGCACCTTATTTTCACTTATATTTTATTTATTCTCTCCTTATTTTCAAAAATTCAGGCAGTTGCCTTACCTCTTTCATTAATTGCTGTTGATTATTTATTAGCTAAAAACTTTGATTGGAAAATGGTTCGCTCAAAAATACCATTTTTCCTGCTTTCAATTGCCTTTGGTATTTATGGTATTATAGTTTTAAAAGATAATAATTCACTTGAGGCAACCGTAAATACCTACCCACTATGGCAACGAATTTTTATAGGTTCCTATAGCTTTATGATTTATTTGATAAAGCTGATTATACCTTATGAAATGTCACCGCTTTACCCCTATCCTAATAAAATTCCAAATGGTTTTTACTCCACTATTCTACTGTTGCCGATAACTTTATTAGCTCTTTATCAAGGTTTTAAGAGAAAATGGGTGGTATTTATTTTTGGGTTGATGTTTTTTATTTTTAATATCATTTTCCTTTTGCAAATATTGGCGGCAGGTCAAGGATTCATTGCCGATCGATTCACATATATTGCTTATTTTGGGTTATTTTTCCTATTTGGCTACCTCTTGGATCAAGCAATAATTACTAATAAATTCAAAATACCAAGCTTAGCTGTTGCCGTTTTAGCTTCAATTTTCTACATATATACAACAATAAATCAAGTGAAAATTTGGCAAAATTCAGAAACTCTTTGGACCCATGTAATAAAGTATTATGATAAAATTACCACTCCATTTGGTAACAGAGCCAATTACTATCGCTCACAAAAGCAATACAATTTAGCGATTAATGATTATGCGAGTGCAATTGCTTTAAAGCCTGAAGCACAAACACTTAACAGCCGTTCAAAACTATATTTTGATATCTCTGGTAACTCTAAAGATACTTTAATGCTGGCACTAGCTGATTTAAACCGAGCCATTGGATTAAAGCCAAATGATGGAGAATTCCTCATAAACAGAGGTGCTATGTATGCCAAATTAGGTGATTTTGATAAGGCTTTGGCTAGCTTAAATGAAGGTTTGAAAATTAAGCCTGATCATATTTCTGGCTATTTGAATCGATCCTTGATTTATAATTTGAAAAATGAACATTTAAATGCCATAAAAGATTTTGACCAATATTTGAATTACGACCCCTATAAAGCAAATATAATATTTGAGAGAGGCGTTCAAAAACGTATGTTGAATGATATAAATGGTTCAATATCAGACTATAACCGTGCCATAGAATTGGGCGATGAGGTGAATATTGGGGTGTTTTATTATGAAAGAGCCTATTCAAATTTTATTTTGAAAAATATTGATAAAGCTAAGGCAGATTATAAAATGGCGGTTTCATTGGGTTTTAAAAATATCAACCCTCAATTTAAAGCAGAAATGGAGAAATAGAAGCATTCATATTTAGCCAGAAGTCAATAAAAATAATTAATTTTGTCAATTATTTCGAGGTCTGTCATCGGCAGACCTTTATTCATTAAAAACAATATGGCAGATTACAATTTTAGTTTGGTAGAAAAAAAATGGCAGAAATTTTGGGAGGAAAACCAAACTTTTAAAACAGGAACAGATCCAAATAAACCAAAATATTATGTTTTGGATATGTTTCCCTACCCATCAGGTGCGGGCTTACACGTGGGGCACCCACTTGGTTATATAGCTAGTGATATTATAGCTCGATATAAAAGGCTCAAAGGTTTCAATGTATTGCACCCTATGGGCTTTGATAGTTTTGGGCTTCCCGCTGAACAATACGCTATCCAAACCGGTCAACACCCTGCTATTACAACGGAGGAAAATATTGCCACATTTACCCGTCAGCTCAAAAATTTAGGCTTTAGCTATGATTGGGAAAAAGAAGTAAGAACTTCAGATCCAGCCTTTTATAAATGGACACAGTGGATTTTTATGCAATTATTCAATAGTTGGTATAATATTGAAACAAATAAAGCTGAGCCCATTTCAAATTTAATTTCTGTTTTGGAAAAAGAAGGAAATGCAAATATTAAAGCGGCTTGTGATGAAGATACTCAAGTAATTTCGGCTAATGATTGGGTAAATTTGACAGAAAAAGAGAAACAACTGTTCCTTTTCAAATACCGTTTAACTTTCCCTGATGAATCATACGTAAACTGGTGCCCAGGCTTAGGTTCAGTGCTTTCTAATGATGAAGTAAAAGAAGGAGTTTCTGAGCGTGGTGGCTTCCCAGTTGAGCAAAAATTAATGAAACAATGGGCTATGCGCATCACTGCTTATTGCGAAAGATTGATAAATGGATTGGATGAAGTTGATTGGTCAGACTCTATTAAAGACCAACAACGTAATTGGATTGGCAGAAGCCAAGGAGCAAGTGTTAGATTTGCACTTGAACAACAAACCACAAACAACAAACAACAATTTGCCATCGAAGTATTCACCACCCGTGTCGACACAATCTACGGTGTTTCATTTATGGTGTTGGCCCCTGAGCTTGAACTAGTTGCGAGCTTGACTACTCCAGAGCAAAAAAATGCTGTTGACGAATATATACACTGGGCAAAATCTCGCTCAGAAGTAGAGCGCCAATCAGAGGTTAAAAAAGTGACGGGAGTTTTTACTGGTTCCTATTGCATTAATCCATTTAATAATGAGAAAGTACCGATCTATTTGGCCGATTATGTATTAGCAGGCTATGGCACTGGTGCGGTTATGGGCGTACCTTCAGGTGATCAGCGTGATTGGAATTTCGCCACTCATTTTGGCTTGCCAATAATCCCAATTTTGGATGCTCAAAAAGGTATGGAAAAGGAAGCGGACAATACCAAAGAAGGTAAATATATCAATTCAGGAATGATTAATGGTCTCGACTATAAGGCTGCTAATGAAGTACTTATAAAATATTTGGAACAAAACAAAATAGGGAAAGGAAAAATTCAATACCGTTTGAGAAATGCTGTTTTTAGTCGTCAACGCTATTGGGGCGAGCCTGTACCTGTTTATTATAAAGATGAAATTCCATATTTAATTGACGAGTCAGAGTTGCCACTTTTGTTGCCTGAAGTAGATAACTATTTGCCTACCCAAACGGGTGAGCCGCCTTTAGGCAATGCAGTTAACTGGAAATATAAAGGTGAAAACGAATATGAATTGAGTACTATGCCAGGCTGGGCTGGTAGCAGCTGGTATTGGTATCGGTATATGGATAATAAAAACAATGTACTATTTGCTGATAAACAGGCTATTAACTACTGGCAAGATGTTGATTTGTACATGGGTGGCTCTGAACATGCTACAGGTCATTTACTGTATAGCCGCTTTTGGAATCACTTTTTATTCGATTTGGGATTAGTGCCAAAACGTGAATTCGCCAAGAAATTGATCAATCAAGGGATGATTCAAGGGAGGAGTAATTTTGTATATAGAAGCCCAATAACCCCCGGAAAGGACACTACTTTTGTGTCTTTTGGACTGAAAGAACAATACCATGCTATTCCACTCCATGTAGATGTAAACATAGTTGAAAACGATATTTTAGATACAGAAAAATTCAAGGCTTCAAGAAATGATATTGGCAATAATCCAGAGTTCATTTTGGAAAACGGCAAATATATTTGTGGTCATGAGGTAGAGAAAATGTCGAAATCGAAATACAATGTTGTAAGTCCTGATGATATTACTGTCAAATACGGCACTGATACTTTGCGTATTTATGAAATGTTTTTGGGACCATTGGAGCAAGCAAAACCTTGGAATACCAATTCAATTTCAGGCTCCTTTAATTTTATAAAGAAAGTTGACAGGTTATTTTTTGAAGAAATAGCAGGCACGGAAAAACTAAAAGTAACTAATAATGAGCCAACTAAAGCAGATTTAAAAGTTTTACATACTGCCATCAAAAAAGTCGCTGACGATATTGAGCGTTATTCATTTAACACGGTAGTGAGTACTTTGATGATTTGTGTGAACGAATTGGCAGCTTTAAAATGTAATAAAAAAGCCGTTTTAGAGCAATTGTTGATTTTACTTTCACCTTATGCGCCTCATATTTCAGAGGAACTTTGGGAGGCAATCGGCCATGAACCGGGTACTATATCTTATGCCAATTTCCCTGTATTTGATGCAAGTTTGGTGCAGGAATCAACCTTTGAATACCCAATTTCTATTAATGGTAAGGTACGTGCCAATGTTGCTTTGCCAACCGATATGAGCAATGCAGATATTGAAGCAGCAGTTTTAGCCAATGAAACTGTTCAAAAATGGCTGGCTGGAAATACGCCTAAAAAAGTGATTGTAGTGCCTAAAAGGATTGTAAATGTGGTGGTTTGATAAATAATAATAGATTAAAAATAAAAAAAAAGCCAAATGAAATATGTAATAATTATAGTATTATATTTATTGAAAATAAACGCTTTATATTCGCAAAATACTGAAAAAGAAGCAATTAAAGCAGTAGTTTATAAATTGTTTGAAGGCTTTGAAAAAAATGATACAACAATTGTAGCACAAACGCTTCATAAAAATGTGCGGTTCAAAGCAATAGACCTAAGAAAAAATCCAGCCTCAATATCTGATTCAGATTATCAAAAAATGATGATTGGAGTAGCCAAGCAAAAGTCCAAAGCTGAAATATGGAGAGAAGTACCTTCAAAATTTAAAATAAAAATTGACAACCAAATGGCTAATGTTTGGGTAAATTACAAATTCTATATTGGAGGAAAGTACAGCCATAAAGGGATCGATAATTTTATACTTTATAAAGAAAAAAATCAATGGAAAATCATATTTTTAAGCTATACTCGAAGATGAAGAAAATAACTTATTATTTATTTATTGTCAGTTTATCCATTTTCAAGACAAATGCGCAAAGTACTGATAAAGAAGCTATTGAAACAGTAATTAATACCTTATTCAAAGGTATGTACAATTGTGATTCGGCAATGGTGAGTAGTGTTTTTCACCCAAAAGCAGCTTTAAATTCAATTGGTTTTTCGGAAAAAAGTCAACAAAATTATTTCACTTCAGACAATAGAGTTAAAAGCTTTTTGGAAACAATTGCAAAACCTAAAACAGTACTTTGGAATGAAGCAGCAACAAGTTTTGAAATAAAAATTGATAAGCAAATGGCTGAAGCTTGGGTACCATACACCTTCCATTTGGGCGAAAAATTTAGCCATTGTGGTGTAGATAATTTTGTATTGTTTAAGGAGAATAAAGCAGATGTAAAATCATGGAAAATTATTTATTTGGTGGATACTATGCGTAAAGATGATTGTGTAAAATGATTGATATTCAGAAATTTATTCGAAGCGTTGGCTTTGCTTTTGAAGGAATTGTTACGCTGATAAAAAGTGAAAACAATGCTCGAATTCACCTTTTAGCCACTTTTTTTGTTATCATTGTCGGTGTTTATTTTCAAATAAGTTCAAATGATTGGCTTTGGATTGGCCTCGCAATTACATTAGTTTGGCTAGCCGAAGCTTTTAACACCGCATTAGAAACTCTAGCTGATTTCGTTTCCCCAGAAAAACAACCAATGATAAAAAAAGTGAAAGATATTGCCGCTGCTGGGGTATTAATTGCAGCTGGATTTGCCTTATTTGTGGCTGTAAAAGTGTTTTTGTATTAAAATTTTAGTAGTTCCATGTACATTCCCAAAATAAACCAATTTGAAAATAAGGATGAAATTGTTGAGTTTATGTCTCAATTTAGCTTTGCCACTATAATAACATCACATGAAAACATTCCCACGGCCACTCATTTGCCATTTATTGTTACCATCGAAAATAAAGAAGTAATTCTAACTTCACATTTTGCCAAAGCAAACAAACATTGGGAGCAAATTGAACATAGTAAAATTTTAGTGATTTTTTCTGAACCACATGCCTATATTTCACCCGAAAATTATAAAAAATTAGAAAACGTACCCACTTGGAATTATGTTTCGGTACATGCTTATGGGCAAGGTGAGTTAATTTTGGAATCAGAAAAGGTTTTTAACGTCCTAGAACAGACAATCAATAATTTCGAAAAATCATATTTTGATCAATGGAACAATTTGTCTGCTGAATATAAAGTTGGTATGTCCAAAGGAATAGTGGCTTTTAAAATAAAAGTCACTGACCTACAAGCTAAGAAAAAACTAAGTCAAAATCGCTCAGGAATTGAAAAGGAAAATATCATAAACAAATTGGAGAAAAGTGAAGATACAAATGAAAAAATGATTGCAAATTATATGAAAAAGGAAAATTAAAGACCCAGCAGCACTTCTAATTGATGTTTTTCTATTCCAAAAAAAGCTTTAATACTATTAGTTTTTTCTAAAATTCTTTTTCTTTTCAATTCTAATTTCTCATTTCTAATTTCCCCGCAGGGTTCTGCAAATAATTCCTTCTTTTTAATCGCCGTAATCATCACATTTTTGGGTGTGTGCTCATCAGAGATAAACTGCTGAATTTTAACGGAATAACCCGAATATTCTAAGAACAAAGCCCTTAATCCATCGGTTACCATTTCAGCTTGGCGTTCCATAAATATTCCATGTGCTGTCAAAAAATTTAACTCATTTTTAGCTTTGCCTTTTTCCATTTCTCTTCTAATTTGTTTATGGCAGCACGGCGCAACTACTATCAAACTTGCCTCAGCTTTTATACCTTTAAAAATCGCATCATCAGTGGCTGTGTCACATGCATGTAAAGCAATTAAAATATCAATTTTATCAGTATCAAAATCTAAAATACTTCCTTTTTCGAAATGTAATTTTTCAAATCCTGAATTCGAAGCAATTTTATTACAAAGCTTAACCAAATCATCTCTAAATTCAACCCCAATCACTTTTGAAGGAAACTTTAAAATATTTTGCAAATAATCATACAATGCAAAGGTTAGGTACCCTTTACCTGAACCCATGTCTACCACATTCAATGTTTCTTTTTTTGATATTTCTTTGATTAAAGGTGCTAATAATTCGATATAGTGATTGATCTGCTTGTACTTATCTTGAGTACTTTTGTAAACCAATCCATTTACATCTGTAATTTTTAATTCTTCTAAATATTTACTTTTTGCATTAATAATTCTTTTCTTTTTAATGTCATGATTATTTGAAATACTTGCTTTTTGGGTGATTTTAGAACTATTTACTTTTATTTTTCCATTTTTGTCGATCATTAATTGGCTGGCTTCATAATCAGAAACATAATTTACAATTGTGAAATAGTTTACATCTATATATTTATTTAGATTTTCAAGAGCTTCTGTTTTGGTGTAGTTTTTAACAATGTCTTTGGTTTTATAACGATAGGTAAATGAAAATTTTTCCTCATTTTTTATTTTTACTGGCTTTATGAAAATGTTTTTTAGGTCGGTTTCAATACCAATATTTTTACTTAAGGTCATCTTTAAAAATGCCCCGTTTTCAAAACCTTCCAATGCCTTCCCGATAAATTTTTCTATTATATTTTGCATTTATTCTTCTTTGAAAGGCGTATAATTTTCTTTAAATTTAAGATCGGTGGGAGCTGGGAATTTTAATAGTTTCGAAAAATCTGTTTTCCAAAAATCAAGATCAAGCAATTGATTTTCAGTATCTTTTGTGAGCGAAATTATCACCTCTATTCCATCAATATCTGAATACTCAGCCTGAATAATGTCCCTTTCGTAAACTGCTCCAACTTTTCCCAATCCTACACTGCCCATTTTGCCGCCTTCATATTCATCCACCATATCGCTGATAATGAATTGATTAGGCTCTAAATTTGATTTTACCAATAGAAATTTTATTAGTTCAATTTCTTCGTCCCTTATTTTTCTTAATACATTCATAATTACAAAGTTATAAAAAAAACGCAGGAGGGGCTCAAAACCCACCTGCGTTCAATTTCTGATTTCTAAATCTAATTTAATTTACAGCCAAAGCTTTATCAACCAAAGCGGCCAAGTTTGCTCTATGAGATTTTGTAGCTTCGTCGCCAGAAGCCGCACCTACCATTTTTGCTTTAATATTTTTAAGTGCCTGCCTTGCTGCACCTTTTGAAATATCGTCAAATGGACTTGCAGGAGCTTTCAAATCTGCAATTAGTGATAATTGTTTTACAAATGCTGTTTGTAAAAACTGACGCTGTACATTCACTTTTCCGGCTAAATCAGCATTAAAAATCCCTTTTGTAAGATCGTTCATTACGCTTGCAACAGAATATTCATTGCCATAAAGTGCTGAATTTGATAGTCTTAACAATGTATTTGGGTGTAAAATATGAGCCAAAGCACCTTGAGTTTGCATTCCCAAATAGATTCCATTTAATTTTGGATCTTCAGGACTAGCCATTAAATTAAAACC
The DNA here is from genome assembly GCA_031383555.1 of Cytophagaceae bacterium. Lineage (GTDB taxonomy): Bacteria > Bacteroidota > Bacteroidia > Cytophagales > Spirosomataceae > JANMZR01. The sequence goes on from JANMZR010000369.1 coordinate 14,969, forward strand.
TCTTCTTTGTATTTGTAAATAAGGATACAATGGGGCATCACTTTTAAATGCATCTGGCGCAAATACGTATTTATTTAGCATTTCAATTGCTCTTTTCTGCTGCGTTAAAGAAACTGGCGTATATGGTTTTTGGTCTGTAATTGCTTCGTCGCCTACAAAATTGCGCTCAACCATTACACCTCCAACGTATCGGCTAATTGCTGATATCATGCTCATTCTTTGGCCATTAAGGTTTCCAAATCTCGATCTTAGTTCAGCATAACTTGCACCTGCTTTGCTGTATTTGGTTTTAAGTTTGCCCATTACGGTATTTACCAATTTCAATCGTTCCTCAGCATGACCAATTGCATCTGAGCTTAAATCGTTTACGTTTACACGTGGGTCAATCGCTTTACCTGGGGCACGCATATCATCGGCATCATTTCCAAATGCCAAATTTGGCTCCTTACTTCTGCTCAATATTTTTTTCAATTCAGCAGCTTCTTCATTTTCAGGAAATTCTTTGTAACCAAATTCAATTGCCCAAAGGTCGTAAGGGCCTGGTTTTATGGTGTAATAATCGCCTTGTTTGCTTCTGTCGGTAGAAATATTTACGGCGGGGTAATCCATTACTGAGCCAATAAGACCAAGTTTATGGGTAATTTCTGTGTTGTGCAGTTCAGAAGGCTTCAACATTTGGCTTGCTTTCATGTTGTGATTCAAGCCCAAGGTATGCCCCATTTCATGCAAAACTAAATAATAAAGAAAATCTTTATGGATTCGTTTTAAGTCTTCAGCCGATGCATTATTTACCTCTGCAAAAGTTGCTCCTGTTATAAATTGGCTTTTTAACTCCGAAGCAAGTGTGCACATTATACCATTTTTATGAAATTTTGAATCAATAAATGCATTGTTTAATTGCCCAGAAAAAGAAAATAAGTCTTCAACTGTTGGACTATAACTGCCTGAATACCATTCAATTGTAATATCTGAGCCTAATATTTGGCCTGTTTTTGGATTTGCAAAACTTGGTCCAATTGCACCGTAAGAAGGGTTTGCTGATGCAACCCACCTAATTACATTATAGCGCACATCGGCAGCATCCCAAGATACGGTATCGGGTTGTATTTTCATCACCACCGCATTTTTAAAACCGGCCTTTTCAAAAGCCTCATTCCAACGATGGCCAGCATCAACAATAATCTGTCGGTATTCAAGAGGAGTTGTATTTTCAACCCAATAAGTGATTGGCTCAACTGGCTCAGAAATAGCAACTGAAGGGTCTTTTTTAGTCAAATACCATTTATGAATAAGGTCTTTATAAGGAGTTGGCTTTATACTTGTCTGATCTGTAATTTGCTCTGAAAAATACCCAATTCGAGGGTCATCCAACCTTGGTTTGAAATTATTTACGGGCAGTTCTAAAAATGTGTGCTGTATACGTACACGCACATAACGTGCATCCGTAATATCCGCCCCACCCCCATTTAAGGGTGAGGGGTTGTCATAAGCCAGATCAACCACTACATCGGTATTGTTTGGAAAACTTCTAATAGTATGGTATTTCGATTTGGCAATATTTAAGTTTCCCAAATTAAAAACCATTCCAGGAGGTATTCCAGGAGTTGACACAGGTTTCACAGGATCTAATTTTTCCGATAAAAACAAGCCATCTGCTGCAATCAGATAACCCAAGGAATCTTGTGCCACTAATTTCTCTGATAAGAATATAGCTTCTGATATATCAACTCCGGCTGTTTTACTAATAGCATTGTTTTTATCATAATAAAAACTTGTATTTACTTCACCAAATTCAATTTTATCATTATATTTCTTAATATTAAAAATTGCATTAGTACGGTGCATACTTTGATTGAGATCCAATGAAGTAGGCCCACTTAATGAAAAGCTTTGGTAAATGTATTCTTTATTTATCTGATTTTTCCTTATAAATAATTGAATACTACCTGTAACCGTGTCCTGATACATTGTAAATAATCCATCTAATTTTCGACTCGATTTTATTTTATCTGTAATGCTTGGTTTTACTGGCTTTTTTGCTTTGGTGGTATCTGCGGCAGGCTTAGCTGGAGCAGTCGCAGCAACCACTTTTTCATCCTCTTTTTTAGATTTTTTATTTTGCGAAAAACCATCAATGGATAACGCAGTAAAAGCCAGTATAATGGCAAGTTTTATTTTTAGCATGTTGAAATATTTCAATTAAAATAATAAGATAAATTGTATTGTTACAAAATTGCAAAGAATTAGGCTTTTCATTGTCCTATTTTATGCTTTTTTAACAAAATTATCGGCAAATATTGAAAAATAAGTTCCCGTAGGTTGTTGATTTTGGAAGAATTGAAAATATATTCGAAACTTTTTGAATTTATTGAATTAATGTTAAAATTCCGAAAGCCTCGGGTCTATGAAATTGAGGATTTTGGCCACTCTTTGTCGAGCTCCAGCAGGTAAAATCACAATTTGAAGCATCACATAACCAATCGGAATTTGCATGAGAAACTTTGGAGATAATTCTATAAAAATTAAGCCGATAATTGTTTGATTTACTTGAAATTAAGGCCAAAGGAATAGTCATAAATCCCTTCCAGTCTTTCTTTCCTTTTTGTATCCCATGCATTATTCCAGCGTTATTATGTTTCACAAATTCTAACTTTGAAACTGATTCCCCTGTTTCATTTTCAATCCAAGCCACAAACAAGGCATTATTGGGATTTATTTCAATTTCCAAATATCGTGTTGGAGTTTCATTTCCTGAAGCAATAAAAATTTCAAACACTTCTTGGTTATACATTTCAGAATTGTACTCCAAATAACCATTTTGATTCACAAAAGGATTGTCGTAACATTCGAATTCAACATATAAAAAATGGTTGTCAATTTTGAGTTTAACCTCAGTAACTTGCTTTGCAGCTTTTCCATCTGTGGAATGATAGAACTGCTTTTCAGGTAATGCTAGCCACTTATTTTTCTTTAAATTTATACTCTTCATTTTTTCCATATTGTTGCAATTCAATTAGTTATAGACTTTTTAGCAAACATTTTTTTTAAAATATATAATAAAAAAAGAAAAGCACAACCTGCCATTAAAAAAGGAAGGATTAGGCTTAAAATACTTAAGATAATTGAAAAAATATTTTCAGTTGTAGCCACTATTGGGTTTGCTAAGCCACCAGTAGTGGTCGTTGAGCCTAATCGAAGCAAACTTGTTCCAGCTTGTACAATACCTGCTGCACCTCCGCCCACAATCAAACCCAATGCCCAACGCAAGGTTGGATCATCCAATTTCACAAAAGAAGTAGCCAAAATAGTGCCTGCCATGATCGATGCTGGCAAAGCCACAGTGTCCAAAAAATGATCTATAACTGGAACATAATAGCCAGCAATTTCGACAATTGTTGCCGAAAGTAATACGCCGAAGGCTGTCCATGTTCCCATCCACTCCAAACCATGACCAAAGTCGTAATAGCCTAATAATGAGGCGATATTGGCAAATAATAAAGGCACAAAAACCCTAAAGCCTGCGGCAGAAGCAAGGCCTAGTCCTAAAAATACAGAGAGAATATTTCCCATAAATCAAATGTAGAAATAAGATTTTTGCCGAAAGGCGATTTTAGTTACTATATTATTTGAATGTTTTAGAACTTGTTGTACTTTCTTTAGGAAAATCATTAGGAATCGGGAAGGTAACTTTATTTGTGGCTGCCCACTCCGCCCCTCGTAAAAGGCATGTTTGAAAGCCTATACACTCGACGGAATAATCAATGTGTCCCATTGGCGTATGAAATATACGTCCTTTACCATAATTAAGTGTTAAAAGCATTGGCTCATGGCGCTCGGTACCTTTCATTTCCTTGGATGAATAGGTAGTTGCCAATACTTTCATATTTTCGGCAGGGCCTCGCAATCTATCATATAGTTCATCCTTAGTATGGAGCCATTTTAGTGGCATGCCCTTTGTTATAGGATGCTCCGTGTCTCTAATTTGAATTGTAAATTCATGCTGTGGGCCATGGGAACCTGCTTTTCCAACCGAAGTATCCCTTATGAGCACCCCTTCATTATTATAGTAAACATATGGCCCGTCTTTTTCAGTACGATCACCCCAGCCACCAATGCCAATCATTTGATTATAAGCTGGCCAAGTTGGAAATGAATTATCAGCAGCGTGAATTATCACTAGGCCACCACCTTTTTTCATATAGGTTTCTAAGGCTTTTTGAGTTTCAGCGGTCCAAGGTGCAGCATTCCAACCAAAATTGCAAATAATTAAATCATACTTTTTAAAATTGGGGCTAAAGCTCGAATCCATTCTAGGTTTTTTCATAGATTCTGTATCACGAAGGCCTTCAATTGGGAATTCTTTTATAAATTCAGCCCCTTCCCAAGTGTATTTCGTGCGTTGCACATCAACTTTAAAACGACCTGTTTCTTCAAGTATTTTTTTCATCATAAAGGTGATTTTGGGCCATTGTACATGGTTGTTTTGCCCATCAACAATTAAGGTTTTAATGGGTTTGGGGCCCTTTTGGGCTATTAAACCCCCT
>JANMZR010000379.1:0-44919 GCA_031383555.1 Cytophagaceae bacterium
CATTCTACGCACTGGAATACCTGCAATTACCTGCTGGCGTACCTCTTCTGGAATGGCGTCAGTCATGTCTGTTTTGATAAAACCAGGGGCCACAGCATTGGCTGTGATATTATACTTGCCCAACTCTTTGGCCCATGTGCGGCACATGGCTATTACTCCAGCTTTAGTTGCAGCATAGTTAGTTTGCCCAAAATTGCCATGGACACCAACAACAGATGATGTACAAATGATACGCCCAAAATTTTTCTCAACCATATATGGGGCAATAGTTTTTGTGCAATTGAACACACCAGTTAAGTTTACGTCAATCACCTGTTGCCATTCTAAATGACTCATTTTCAACAATGTTTTGTCCCGAGTAATACCAGCATTGTTTACCAAAATATCGATTCGATGAAATTTTTCAATTACTTCTCTAGTGGCTGCCTCTACTGCTGGCACGTCGGTAGTGCTTACTTTCATAAACTCACAAACAGCACCAGCAGCTCTTGCCTCAGCAGCAGTTTCATCGCCAGCGTCAAGCATATCCCAAATGATTACTTTGGCACCTTCACGGCAAAATATTTCAACAGCTGCTTTGCCAATTCCTCTTGCCCCGCCAGTAATAATGGCTACTTTATCTTTTAATCTCATTTTTATTAATTTATTTAAATTACTGATTGAATAATTCCGTTTTTGAAATTTGTTATTTTTAAATTTTTGAAAAATATTGAAGTACAAAAGTAACAAATGTTTTTGAATGATGAAGAGTATCAATTTTCAGGGTTTTTTGCTTAATTTTGTTCAACAAATTACCTCGGTTTTTTCATTTTTTGCAAAACTGATTTAATATAAATAATAAGAATAAAAATTTTGAAAATATTAGGTATATCGGCTTTTTACCATGATTCGGCCGCAACATATATTGAAAACGGAAAAATAATTGCAGCTGCACAAGAGGAGCGTTTTACGAGAAAAAAACATGACCCTTCCTTTCCAAAAAAAGCTATAGAGTATTGTTTAAATGAGGCAAATGTTCAACTTTCCGACCTTGACGCCATCGTTTTTTATGATAAACCATTACTCAAATTGGAGCGGTTGTTAGAAACCTATTATGCTTTTTCTCCTCGTGGTATTCGATCGTTTTTAACTGCAATACCTGTTTGGCTAAAGGAAAAAATGTTTCTAAAAAAAATGCTTTATGAAGGTCTTTTTGACATTGAAAAATTTGATAAGAAAAAAGTAAAACTCCTTTTTCCAGAGCACCATCTTTCGCATGCTGCCTCGGCTTTTTACCCTTCTAATTTTGAAGATGCGGCCATAATGACCCTTGATGGTGTTGGCGAATGGGCCACAGCTTCAATTTGTCATGGTGTAGGCAAAGATATCAGCATTTTAAAAGAATTGAAATTCCCACATTCATTGGGTTTACTATATTCAGCTTTTACCTATTTTTTAGGTTTTAAAGTGAATTCTGGTGAATATAAATTAATGGGTTTGGCACCTTATGGGACTATAGGCTCAACGAATGTAGCCAAGTATTTAGAAATAATTAAGCGTGATTTAATAGAAATTTATGAAGATGGTTCCATCTGGCTCAATCAAGACTATTTCAATTACGCTACTGGCCTTCGAATGGTTTTCGACGAAAAATGGGAAAAATTATTCGGCTTTCCCAATAGAAATTCGGAATCAAATTTGGAACAACATCATTGTGATTTGGGACTTGCCATTCAGGAAGTTACAGAGGAAATTGTAATAAAAATGGCTATAGAAGCCAAAAAATTAACTGGCTCAAAAAACTTAGTAATGGCTGGTGGCGTGGCTTTAAATTGTGTAGCCAATGGCAAGTTACAGTCGGCAGGAATATTTGAAAATATATTCATACAACCTGCGGCAGGTGATGCTGGGGGATCATTAGGTGCTGCTTTAGCCGCATATCATATTTATTTTGGCACCGAAAGAAATATTGATTTTAATAAACAAGATGCTATGAATGGTTCCTATTTGGGGCCAGAGTTTATTGATAGAGATATCATTCAGATGGCTAAAAAATATAAAGCTAGTTTTGAGCAATTTGACGATTTCGATGAGCTTTCTCAAAAAACGGCTAAAATATTAGCTGATGGGAACGTCGTCGGTTGGTTTCAAGGGCGTATGGAATTTGGCCCTAGGGCACTGGGAGGGCGAAGTATATTGGGTGACCCTCGCAACCCAGAAATGCAAAAAAAATTGAATTTGAAAATCAAATACCGGGAGGGTTTTCGACCTTTTGCGCCCTCAGTTTTGGCTGAAGATGTTAATGAATATTTCGAATGCACTTCCGCTTCACCCTATATGTTGCTTGTGCATGGCGTGAATAAAGAAAGGCGAAAAAAATTGCCCGAAAATTACAATGAACTGCCTTTAATGGAAAAGCTGTATTTGCTACGGTCCGACTTACCATCAATTACACATGTTGATTATTCGGCACGTATTCAAACGGTACATAAGGAAACTAATGCTCGTTACCATAGTTTGATTACTAATTTTAAAAAAATAACAGGCTACGGCGTAATTGTGAATACAAGTTTCAATGTGCGGGGTGAGCCAATCGTATGCACACCTGAGGATGCTTACCGTTGCCTTATGCGCACGGAAATGGACTATTTGGTAATTGGCAACCTTATTTTCGACAAGAAAACCCAACCAGAATGGGCCGAAAAAGACAATTGGCGAGAAGAATTTACTTTGGATTAATTTTTTTTAAACGCAATTTCGTTTTCTAGAAAGAGTAACTATAAAGAATAATAAAAATTTAAATATTAATTAATTGATAAACAAATTATTATGGACTTTTTAATTGACCTTTTTAAATTTATTAAAGAAAGAAAAAAATGGTGGCTCATGCCCGTGATAGTAGTTTTACTGCTAATCGGCGTTTTGGTTGTTATCGGTGGTGGCTCAGCTTTGGCTCCATTTATTTATACTTTGTTTTAAAGCCAACTAAATAAATTGTAAAATGCAAAAACAGAATAATTCAAAAACGATATTAGCAATTGTAGTTGGTTTGATTACTTTGGCTTTCATTTTCAATACCCCAATTTTAATAAAAATAGGATTGGGAATTGGTGTATTAAGCTTACTTTCAAGTTATTTTGAGGAAAAAATTGCTTGGCTTTGGTCTAAAATTGGAATGGCTTTAGGTTTCATTAATGGCAATATATTACTTTCAATTATTTTCTTTATTATTCTTACCCCTATAGCATTACTTATGAGATATTTGGCTGGCAAAGATAACTTAGTTTTGAAAAAGCCCAAAGGTTCGGTATTCGTAACTAGAAATCAAAAATATGAAGCTGGAGATTTGGAAAATGTTTGGTAGTGAAAATTTTATAAATCAACAATGGCTTCAAATTGAGGCAATTTTGTTGTTAATTCTTATCAGGAAATGTTTGAAATTTAGTGTTAACTACCTCCTTCTAATATCTGACCCACCCGACTTATTCACTTTCACAGACTTGGGGCTTCCATAATAGTAAATATCACTACCACCACTTGCATTGGCAATGAGTTCAACTTCAACCCAAATATGGGCGTCTGAACCACCTGAAGAGGTTACTTTTGCACTTTGAGTCCGTAAATCTTTTGCTTTTAAGTCGGATCCGCCAGAGGCATTGCCTTTAAAATATTTAGAACTGCCTGTAAGAATTGCATCTGAGCCTCCGGAGGTTTCGCAAACAACGGCTTCAGCGGTTAAGTCTAATATAATATCACTCCCGCCACTTGCATCAATAACAATTTGGTCAAATAATAAACGGCCTTCTGAATATACATCAGAGCCTCCACGAGCTCTAAGTGAATTAATATCCTTGAAAATAAGCTTTACTTTTGGGCTTCCTTTTCCATTATTCCCCCAGTTCCAATTATTTCGTTCCATATGTATTTCTAAAATTCCATTTTTTACTTCAGTAATAATCTTACCAATTTTATCGGATGGTGCGGTCAATTCAAGTTTTTCAATATTACCCTGTTTCAAATATAAATCGATTCCACTGCCAACTTTAATCGCCTTAAAATTAGCTACTTGCCTATTTTGAGTCTCCACATTTTGTGAGAATAAAGCACTCGATATTAATGAAAATATGCAAAAAACTACGATAAATCTGTTCATATGATTAATATTTAAATTCCATTCTATTACAAGATGTAAATTCTTAAAAATAGGTTGCATTACTATTTTAAACTTTTCAATTCTTTATAAACTTCTTCTAAAATATTAGTACGTACATTCAAGTCGCTCAGCTTTGAATTGTTACGAGTTGGGTATACCCTATTCGACAAAAACACATATAACAGATTATATTTTGGGTCGACCCAAGTGTAAGTGCCAGTAAAGCCTGAATGTCCAAAACTCTCTGCAGAGGCACTTGCAGCTGTACTTATTCCAGGTTTTTTTCGATCAGGTTTATCAAAACCTACCCCTCTCCTACTATTTGTTTCAAGGTCAAAAGGATATGATGTCCAGTAATTTACCGTGCTCTCATTCAGATATTTCATGCCACCAAAACTTCCTTTATTCAGATACATATGCATCAACTTGGCCAGATCGTTAGCATTACCAAATAAACCAGCGTGACCCGAAACACCATCCAGCATGGAAGCACCTTCGTCATGCACACGCCCATGAATCAAACTTTTTCTATAAAGAGAATCATATTCAGATGGTACAATTTTATCCATAGCAACATGATTATAAGCATTATAAGTAAGAGAATTGGCTCCAAGCGGTTTATAAAAATTTTCTTTTAACCATATTTCAAAATCTTGCCCAGTAATCCTTTTGACAATTTGAGGTGCCAAATAATAACTCAAATCAGAATACACATATTCTTTTTTTTCTCTCAAAGGAGACGTTTCAATGGCTTTAAATAAATAATCCTGCATTGAGTTGTGAATCCAAAGGTTTTCGGCAACTTGTTTTTCAAAACCAATTGTTTTTTGACTAGCGAAAGTATTTGGCTTCCAAATAGTTGAGGTATTTTTTAAGTCAAGACAATTGCTCCAAAGTTTGGCATCATTAAGTATAATTTTATCGTTTTTTGCATTGGTCTTTTTAGCAGAAAATAATTTTTGGAAAAAGGTTAACTTAAAATTCTGTTTATATTTTTCTTGGAAAATCGGACTACTTTTTATCATTGAAAGTGAATCTATACAATTCATCCAAAAAGGAATCCATGCTTTCAACCGAGACTGATGGGTAAGAATGTCTTTATAATTTAAGTCTGCTTTATTGGAATTGGCAAACGATGGCACCATTTCACCCAATGTTTTATTGAGTGAAAACTTTCCTTCATCCTGCAATTTCATAAAAGCCAACACCGAAGTTGTTATTTTTGTAATAGATGCAAGGTCATATAAATCAGAAAGTTCAACCTTTTTTGTACCTTCATAGGTATGCTTTCCGTAGGCTTTGTAAAAAAAGACTTTGCCATCCTTTGCCAATAACACCACTGCTCCAGGTGTTGCTTTTTGAGCGATTGCTACAGTTACAATTGAATCAATTTTTGTATTTAGCTGGCTATGAAAGCCTAAGCTTAAAGAGTTTACAAATGACATCCTTCCAAGGTTTTTTGTATCAATTCCATCATTGTATTTATAGGTTTCATTTACAGTTGCCGGCAATTTCCCAGAAGCTGATTTTGCCCCAAAAATGAGCTCACCTGCAGCCATTTGAGTATAGTTGGTCTCTTGCATGCCCATAATTAAAGCCTTACCATTTTTCAAATTATTGAATTTTCCTAATGTATAAACATTCGAAAATAAAGTAGTTATAGCTTTTTCATTTTTAGCAAACTCATCCAATAGTTCTTGAATTTTAGGTTTTAACGAATAGTTATTGGCAGGTCGAATATTCAAACCATGAAGGCTCAATAGTGTTAAATCAAAAGCTTTTAGCGAATCTTTTATGGCTTCTATTTTATTAGGATCCGTATTTTCATCGATATAGAAATGTTTCACACTAGTATATAAATCTATTGTTTTTTGAAAAATTGTAGGCGATGCAGCACCAATTGAAAGACTTGCAATTTTAGTTGTTGCTAGGTTTTTTATAGGTAATATTTCATCTTCATTTTTCAATACTACCATCGCTTTTTCAGCTAATATTCTATTCAAAGCATCTGAATTTTGCGTATTAAGATCTTGCACAAGATTTTTTGTAGCAATAGGTTTATAATTCCACAGCCCAGCATGCGCTTTGGCCAAAAGTATTTTTCTCACACGCTCATCTATTTCTTCTTGCGTAATTTCCTTGTTTAGCAAGGCATATTTTATGGCATTAAAAGCCCCTGGAATATCAGTTAAAGTTTCTAAAACATCATTTCCAGCCAATATTGCTTTTACGTTGGCTTTCCCTTCTGGAAAATATTTCGTTGCAGCCTTCATATCCATGGCGTCAGTAAATACCAACCCTTTAAAATTGAGCTCTTTACGCAATAAATCAGAAACAATTTTCTTAGAAAGCGTTGAAGCCTGATTTGGGGTTGCATCCAATGAAGGCACATTCAAATGTGCAATCATAGCTCCCTGCAATCCGTTGGCTATGAGCTGCTTGTATGGATATAGCTCTATAGAATCGAGCCTAGCTTTCGAGTGGCTTATTAATGGCAAGTCATAATGTGAGTCGGTTCCAGTATCGCCATGCCCCGGAAAATGCTTAGCAGAAGTAATAATGCCTGCAGCTTGTAGGCCTTTCATATAAGCCAATCCTTTTTCGGCCACTTTGTATTTATTTTCTCCAAACGACCTGAAATTTATCACAGGGTTATTAGGGTTATTATTCACATCTACAACAGGTGCATAATTAATATGAACACCCATTCTTTTACATTGAAGGCCTATTTCAAAACCCATTTTTTCAATTAAATCGTTATTCCCTTGCATAGCTCCTAAAGTCATCGAATAAGGGAATCTCACTGTACTATCCAACCTCATGGCCAAGCCCCACTCCAAATCCATACCAATTAGCAATGGTACTTTACTTAAACTTTGAAGTTCGTTTACCAAATTAACCTGATTTGTAGGGCTTCCAGCAAAAAATACAAAGCCTCCAACTTTATATTCCCTAAGCCAATATTTCAGTAATTCGGGGTCGTATTTGGCGTTGTAATTTCCTCGTGGCATAAGCAATTGGCCAATTTTTTCATCTTGATTTAATTGTGAAAATACCGAATCAGCCCAATTTTGATGGCTTGAATTGAATAGTGATTGTGAGCGAATTACTATGCAACTAATTAATAATGATATAGTTAAAAGAATTTTTTTCATGAATATTTGTTAATACTAAAAAACAAAGTTAATCAATATTAAATTCTGAATATATTTTTGTGAAAAGGAAGGTAGTTGTTTCCTTGATTATTTCGGAAATATATCATATTATATGGTATTTTTGTAGAATATTTGAGCCAAAACAAAATTAAATTTTTTTACAAAATTGAATAAAATTAATTAATGAACATTGTGATTCCGATGGCGGGTTTGGGAAAAAGAATGCGCCCACATACGCTTACCATACCAAAGCCATTATTACCAATTGCCGGAAAGCCAATAATACAGCGCCTTGTTGAAGATATAGCTAAGGTTTGTAATACCCAGATTGACGAAATTGCGTTTGTGGTGGGCCATTTTGGTGAAGTGGCAGAAAAAAATCTATTAAAAATAGCCGAGTCCGTTGGTGCTAAAGGTCGAATTTGCTATCAGGAAGAAGCTTTAGGAACTGCGCACGCTATTTTATGCGGCAGAGAAGTGCTCCATGGAAACGTAATCGTAGCTTATGCTGATACACTTTTTAAGGCTGGGTTTAACCTTAATTTGGAAAATGATGCGAGTATCTGGGTGCAAAAAGTCGATAATCCCAGTGCTTATGGGGTGATTAAGCAAGATGCAAATGGTAATATTGAGGCAATTATTGAAAAACCAAAAGAATATGTTTCAGATTTGGCCATCATTGGTATTTATTATTTTAAAGATGGAGAAAATTTAAAAAAAGAACTTGATTACCTTATTGAAAATGACATTAAAGTCAATGGTGAGTATTATATTACCGATGCCCTTGACAATATGAACCGTAAAGGGCTGTTGTTTAGTCCATCAATAGTTGAAGAATGGCTCGATTGTGGCAACAAGGATGCAACAGTACATACAAATCAACGTTATTTGGAATATTTGAAATACGAAAATTTAGTTGATGTAACTGCTACAATAAAAAATTCAGTAATTATACAGCCTGTTTTTATCGGGGCTAACGTTTTAATTGAAAATTCAGTAATTGGCCCACATGTTTCAATAGGAAGTGGTACCAAAATATCGAATTCAATAGTGGCGAATTCTATTATACAAGAAAATGCAGCCTTAAATAAAGTGAATGTAAAAGACTCAATGATAGGCAATTATACAGAATTTATAGGAACACAGTCAAGCTATAGTATTGGGGATTATAATACTTTATTTCTTTAATTAATTTTGGGTTCCCAAAAGCTCAAATTTGATTTAGATAATAATTGCCAAAATAATTAAAGATGAAAAACAACCTTACATAGTCTCATATAGTTTAAGACCTGTGGACAAGTTTTTTAACTATTTTAAATTATGAAATAATATTTATGGGAAATTTAAAAAAAAGGTTGAGATTATTTGTCAATTTTTGTATAATACTTGGCCTATTTTTACCATTTGCCCAATCGCAAGACTTTAAGCTTGACGATAAAAAGCCTATGCCAATACCCACTGGTTTTGTAAAACCATCAGAGGCCGTATCTGAAGCCGTTTCAGAGTCAGCTTTTATTGATGGCATGAAATATTATATTATTGAAGAATATTCCAAAGCCTTAGAAATATTTGAAAAATCATTAAAAAATAATAAAGAAAATGCTGGTCTTAATTTTCAGATTTCGGCCTGTTATCTAAAACTCAATAAAATTGAAAAGGCCATTCAATTTGCTAAAAAAGCATATGATGTAAATAATGCCAACCTACAATACGGTGAAATGATAGCGGGATTATATGCAAAAAACGGTCAATTTGTTGAAGCTTCTATTATTTATAAAAAACTTTTTGAAAAAGATTTAACAAATTCCGAATTGGGATTAAATTTGGCAGCCACTTATTACAGTATGGGCAAATTTGATGAGGTATTAAAATTATATCAAATTATTGAGAAAAATCTGGGGCCATCGCAAGAGCTTACAAATCAAAAGCAGCAATTACTTTTAAAATTAAATAGGCCAAAAGATGCATTACAAGAAGGTGAAAAATTAATAAAAGCCGATCCATTAGAAATTGAAAACTATATTGATCAAGCAGAAATGCTAATTAGAAATGGCAAAGAAAAAGAGGCTGAAGAGTTTATAAACAAGGCCTTAAATATAAGCCCAAATAGTGGACAAGCACATATACTTTTAGCGGATATTGCACGTAGAAAAAATGATTTCACAAAAATGTTCGAAGAGCTTACCTTGGCTTGTGATGATAAAAACCTAGAAAGTAGGGCCTTAGCTAAAATACTATTTAGCTTTCTTGAGTTTTTACCCGAAAATAGCGACAAGGTTCAAAAGGAAAGGCTGATAAATAAAATAATAGAAATTCACCCAAGTGAACCTCGAGGTTATTTGTTAATGGGCGATCATCAGTTTTTGCAAGGTAATAAAAAAGAAGCTAACCGAAATTACCTCGAAGCTGTTAAATATGAAAAAAACAGTAATCCAGTTTGGCTGCGAATTCTTGCCATTGACAACGAGTTGGCAGCCTTAAAAGATCAATTAATTCACTCAGAACAAGCAATTGAATTGTATCCGAACCAATCGATATTTTGGTATTATAATGGAGCGGCTAATTTTATGCTCAAAAATTTCGATAAAGCCACCGATGCCTTAGAAGAAGCAAAGCGACTTGCTAGTGATGATAAAGAGCTAATTCTAGTAATAAATTCACTTTTAGGAGAAACTTATAATAGGTTAAAACAGCATTCAAAATCTGACGAGGCTTTTGATACCGTACTCAAAATTGACCCCAAAAATGATGGTGTGGCTAATAATTATAGTTATTATTTGGGACTGCGAAATGAAAAATTACCTTATGCTATTGAATTGGCATCTAAAATAGTAGAAAGAAACCCCGAAAATAGCACCTATTTAGATACTTACGGTTGGGTTTTATTTGTAAATAAAGACTACGAAAAAGCAAAACAATATTTAGAAAAAGCCTACAAAATAAATAATGGAAAAAGCGGTGTGATTATTGAGCATTATGGTGATGCTTTATTTAAAATAGGTGAAAAAGATAGAGCAATTGAACTTTGGAAAAAAGCAGCCTTACTATTAACAAATAATAAAGACTTGGAAAAGAAAATTGCCGAGGGTAAAATTATAGAGTGAAATTTATATTTGTAATTGCCTCGGCCATTGTGAATATAAACTTTTTCTTTTAGAAAATGAATTTCAAATTAATTTTCTGTTTTATTATTTCGAATATATTTCCACTAAAATAATAATAAATGTTTGATTTAAAACACATTACCCAGTCAACAGCCTCTTTATTCTTAATATTTATGATTGGGTTTAGTTCTTGTAAAAGACAAAAATCTAAAACAAAAGTATTAGCAGATACACTTTCTGTAATTGACTCTAATTTTGTAAAAATAGTTGAAACACCAGTTATTGGAGCTACTGAAAATACTGTTGATACAGATGTGGATAATATAAAAATTAATGAAATTGACTTCGCATATTTTTCATCTACTTCCAAATTAAGGTATAAAACTGCCACCGAAAATCAAAACGCCCAAATAAATTTCAGAATAAAAAAAGACAGTCTTATTTGGTTTTCTATCTCTGGTTTTGGCATTGAAGCAGTTAGAGGTGTTATTAATCAAGACTCTCTTTTTGCAATTGATAAGTTACACAGAGAATATTACAAATTTGATTTTGCAACTTTAAGTACTAATTTCAATTTTGACCTAAATTTCAATATTTTACAATCATTGGTTTTGGGAAATTTACCGCTAAAGAAAAAAGGACAAAATAAATTTGTAAAACGAGAAAATGACTATTATCTCTTACATCAAGAAGATGGTAAGGTAATGATAGACAATTATATAGGTGATGAAAACAGAAAATTAAAAAAGCTTCAATTGACCAAAGATGAGGAAGCAAAAAACAAATTAACAATGACTTTCAACGATTTCCAGAAAATAAATGAGCATATTTTTCCATACGAAAGCCTAATTACCGTTGACTATCAATCAAAAAAAGACAACCTTTTTTACGAAACTTTAATTGAATTAAAACATAAAAAAGTAGAATTTTCTTTTGCTCCATTAAGTTTTCCTTTTACCATTCCAGCAAATTATTCACCGAAAAACTAATAATTAATGAAGGCATTAGTAAAAGAAAATCATAAAAGTATATGTATTTTAATAAAACCAAACTTCTGATTTATTTGAGCTTAATTTTTACTTTAAGTATAAAATGTGAATCTTATGCGCAAAAAACAAAAAGTCGGGCTGAACTTGAAGCTAGAAAAAAGGAAAATATCCGTCAAATAGCTGAAATAAAGAATATCTTAGATAAAACCACAGATAAAAAAGAGACTAATTTAGGTCATCTCAAAGCAATTAATAGGCAAGTTGAAGTAAAAGAAAAACAAATAGACTTGATAAATCAAGATTTGGGTAGCTTGAGTATTGAAATAAAAGAGCTAATTAAAATAAATCAAGAACTATCGCAAGACTTTGCTAAACTCAAAAAAGAATATGGCCAAATGGTGTATTCTGGCTCAAAGTCGTTAGGAAATTTTACAAGTTTGGGCTTTTTGTTTTCATCGAATAGCTTTAATGAGATGTTTTTAAGGTATAATTATTTACAACAAATTGCCAAAGCCCGTAAAAGGCAAGCAGTTGAAATAGACAAAGTAATAATAGACCTGAAAGCTCGCCAAGAAGCGCTTTCAAATAAGAAAAAGCAGCAAAATCAGGTACTAAATAGCCGAGTTGAGGAAAGTAAAGACTTGGATGCTATAAAAACAAAGCAACAGAAAATAACCAATAATCTTATTCAGAAAGAAGGCGAATTAAAAAAACAATTAGCTGAGAGAAAAAAAGCCGTAAAACAACTTGAAAATTTAATTTCAAACCTTATTGAAAAAGAAATAAAACGAACTAGACAAGCAGAAACAAAAGTTGCAATAGAAAAACCAATTGAAAATAATTCAAAGAAAAAATCAAATGAAATTAAGGAACTTCCAGATGCTGAGTCAAGTACAAGTACTATTATGATGAATACTTCGGAGACTAGCCTATCAAATTCTTTTTCGGCTTCAAAAGCAAGGCTTCCTTGGCCTGTTCGATCAGGATTTATTTCTGAGCGATTTGGCTCGCATCCGCATGAGGTATTGAAAGGCATCACGGTTCCAAACGATGGTATTGAAATTCAAACAAATGCTGGTGAGCAAGTGAGGTCAGTTTTTGATGGTACAGTGATGGTTGTTGATAATTCAATAATTGGTATGGGAAGTGTAGTAGCAATTCAACACGGCAATTATTTCACAATTTATAGTAAATTACGTAATGTTTCTGTGAGCCCAGGCCAAAAAGTACTGTCAAAAGAGGCTATTGGAACTGTAATGGAAGGTAAAGATGGTAACTTTGAAGTGCAATTTCAGGTATGGAAAAATACAAATAGGCAAAACCCTGAAAAGTGGCTCATACATAGATAAACGACAGAATGTCAATTATTTAAAAAATTTAAAAACTCATTCATTGAAATATATATTGTGTTATTCATAAAACTTCACTGATTCAAAAAAAAATAAAAATCCTTCAAAATGTCTGTTCATACTGAAATTAAAAGAGTTACCACCCATCATTTGCAAGAAATGAAAAAAAGAGGAGAGAGAATTTCATGCCTCACTTCATACGATTTTTCTATGGCCAAAATAGTGGATGCCGCAGGAATAGACCTAATTTTAGTTGGTGATTCTGCTTCTAATGTAATGGCTGGCCACGAAACTACCTTGCCAATCACATTAGACCAAATGATATACCATGCAACTTCGGTTGTTAAAGCAGTAAAAAGGGCTTTTGTAGTAGTCGATATCCCTTTTGGTTATTATCAAGGTAATTCTGAGGAAGCTTTGCGCTCCGCCATTCGCATCATGAAAGAGTCTGGTGGGCATGCCATAAAAGTTGAAGGTGGCCTAGAAATAAAAGAATCGGTAACTCGAATACTAAGTGCAGGCATTCCTGTAATGGGCCATTTGGGTTTAACTCCTCAGTCTATTTATAAATTTGGTACCTATTCTGTAAGAGCAAAAGAAGAAGAAGAAGCTGAAAAATTAATTGAAGACGCACTCATGCTCGAAGAGGCAGGCGTGTTTGCAATAGTTTTAGAGAAAATACCTGCACAGCTCACAAAAATTGTTTCTGAAAAATTAAGAATACCAACAATTGGAATAGGTGCAGGTCCAGACGCCGATGGCCAGATATTGGTAGTGCATGATATGTTGGGTATAAATACTGAATTTAAACCAAGGTTTTTACGCCGGTACGCCAATTTAGATATTATAATGCAAGAGGCAGTTGCCAAATATGTAACAGATGTAAAGTCAAAAGACTTTCCAAATATGAGCGAAAGTTATTAAAAGTCAAAGTATCTTCATTAAATACGAACATTACAAAAAATATGAAAAGAGAGGTAAGTGAAAGAAAAAATAAGTTGAAAAATTTTCATGTTGTTTATGAAGACAATCACCTAATTATAGTAAATAAACGAGCTGGTATTTTGGTACAAGGCGACTCCACTGGTGATATCACACTTACTGAATTGGTAAAGGAATACATCAAAAAAAAGTATGATAAACCTGGCGATGTTTTTTTGCATCCAGTTCATAGGCTTGACAGGCCGGTAAGTGGTTTGGTTGTATTTGGCAGAACCTCAAAAGGCTTAGAAAGAATGAGCGAACTTTTCAAAAAACGTGATATTCAAAAAACATATTGGGCTGTGGTGCGCCGTAAACCGAAAGAATCAGAAGATAAATTGACCCACTATTTAGTAAAAGATGAAGCTAGAAACACCACAGCCGCATATGATACGCCAGTTGAAAATAGCCAGAAAGCTGAATTAAGTTATAAAATTATTGGGAAGCTTAACCTACATTATCTTTTAGAGGTAAATCCTGTTACAGGTCGACCACATCAAATTCGTGCTCAATTGGCCGCTATTGGCTGCCCCATACGTGGTGATTTGAAATATGGATATGAGCGCCCTAACCCCGATGCAGATATAAATTTGCATGCTAGAAGACTTTATTTTATACACCCAATAAAAAAAACGAGTATAATTTGCAGAGCAGCTTTACCTGAAATACAGTTTTGGGAGGAATTCTTAGAATTAGATACTGAAGAGGTAAAAGATAAAGTAATGGCACAAATGTTTGAGGGTTAGTTTCCACCCTCTTATACTGAGAGGTCGATTTTTTGAAAATGATTCTATTAAAGATGAAGCTCTTCTATTTCTTTAGAAATATCAGTTTTCACCTGCTCAAAAATCATTCTCATGGTATGCCTTATTCCTTCAATTGCTCCAAAAATTATTCCTAAAGGAACAATAAGTGGCGCAAATAAAATCCACTGAATAAGCATGTAATGATTGAATTTTTTCTTCATTTGAAATAATTAAATTAGTAAACGGTTAGTTTTATTCAAATATTTTTTGCAAAGTTATGAATATTAGAATAAATAAAAAAGAAATTTTATTATAATATTACTATTATTTATCTATAAAGTAATATTAGGTTATTTTATTATATCAATAATAAGAAATTAATGGAATTTTAATCTGTTTTAAATTCAATACCTCCGAACAAGTTCAGATAAAATTCTGTTTCTAAATAAACAAAACATAATTAAATGATTTCAATTATAGTAGGTACCAACCGAAAAAACTCCGTTTCAAGCAAAATAGCCATATATTATAAACAATTATTAGACAATCTTTTGGTAGAAAATCAAATAATCGATTTAACTAATTTACCTAGCGATTTTACAGTATCGGCGTTATATGAAAACTCAGGTAAAAATAAAGAGTACAATGTATTAAAACACAAAGTTGAGGCCTCTGATAAATTCGTTTTTATAGTTCCTGAATACAACGGCTCATTTCCAGGAGTATTAAAGTCATTTATTGATGGCCTTAGTTTTCCTGGTTCAGTTATGCATAAAAAAGCAGCCCTTGTTGGTATTTCAGATGGAGTTCAGGGTGCTGCCATAGCATTAAGTCATTTGACTGATATTTTTCACTATTTAGGTTTAAATGTATTAGCGCAAAGGGTAAAAATTCCATTCTTGAAAAAAAACTTTATTGATGGGCAAATCACCGATCCATTAGTAAAATCACTTATTGAAGAACAAGCTATTCTTATTTCAAAATTTTAAATGCTGCTTTTTTTAAAAAACAGGATAGAATTAATCCATAATAACCTATTCTAAGAAAAATATAAAGTAAGGTAAATGAATAAAAATATTTCTGACCTTTATTTGTTAGCACAAAAGAAAAAAAGGAACGTAATTGGCTTAATGTCAGGTACTTCGTTGGATGGACTTGACATTGCCTATTGCCAAATTTCAGGGGCTGGCCAAGCTACAAAAGTACAATTACTCCAATTTGAAACTATAGAATATTCAGTAGATTTCAAAGAAAAAATAAGAAGAGTTTTTGCAGAAGAAACAATTGATTTCCAATACCTTACCTTATTAAATGCCTGGCTTGGCCGCTACCATGGAGGTTTAATAAATAGTTTTTTAAAAAAAAATAAAATCGAAAAATCTGATGTCGATTTAATAGCCTCGCATGGCCAAACGGTATTTCATGCTCCAAAACTTTTGCATAAAATAACGCAATTCCCCAATGCAACATTACAAATAGGCGATGGCGACCATATATCCGTTTCAACTGGCATAATTACAATTTCTGATTTTCGGCAAAAACATGTTGCAGCTGGAGGTGAAGGTGCTCCATTGGCCGTTTATGGTGACTATCTGATATTTTCAAAAAAAGGAGAAAATAGAATAATGCTAAATATTGGAGGCATTGCTAATTTTACATTTTTGCCAAAAAGTGGTGAGGCTAGTGATGTGTTTGTAACAGATACTGGCCCCGGTAATACTATAATTGATGCTTATATTAGAAAATTTTACCCTGAAAAAGCCTTTGACAAAAATGCTGAAATTGCACTTAAAGGCCAAATAAATAACAGCCTTTTATCTGAGCTAAAAAACCATGAATTTTTTAGTCAACCAATGCCAAAAACTACAGGCCCTGAGTTATTCAATATCAAATATGTGGAAAAAGCACAAAAAGAATCGGGTACAATAGATCTAAATATTTTTGATTTGATGGCAACTATCACTCGGTTTTCGGCGGAAACTATAGCAGAAACTATAAAAAAAGCTGCTGGTAAAAAGGAAAAGTATAAAATTTACTTAAGTGGGGGAGGTATGCACAATCCGTTAATAATTAAGCACTTAAATCAATTATTGCCTGGATTTACCCTTGAAAATTCTAATATTTTAGGTATAGATGGTGACGCAAAAGAGGCCATACTTTTTGCTATTTTGGCTAATGAAACTGTAGCTGGTGGCGATATCAATTTTGGCGCTAGGGAAAGTGTGCCATCAGTTTCATTTGGTAAAATTTCTTTTCCAAAATAACAACTGGTTTTTTATTTCTTCCTAAAAAAAGCCGTTGAATATTTCGAAAATATTCAACGGCTTTTTTAAATCTATTAATATCTATCAGAAAAACTTGGCCTTATTGTCCTTAATATTAGCATTTGCCTTGATCGCCTCAGAGACATAATAGCTACCTCTACCTTTCAAAGCTTGTATCCCTTGTGTTTTGTATTGGCTATAGTCTGCTATTTCAGGAGCATTAATTACAGGAGTGCCTTCGATTATAAACACACCAGATTCACCTTTCAGAGGCTTTGATTTTTGTCCAGCTTTTAGACCAAATGCTTTACCGATGGCCACAGGGTCAGAACCTGCCGACTTCAAAGTACCATTTGAAATAGTTATGCCCTCAGAAGTTTCAACAATTGCCCCTGCACCATATTTTTGAGCTATTTGCTCTAAAGACGCAGCTTTTATTCCATTTAATTTTTCTGAAATTTGCTCGGCTTTTACTTCTGCAATTACCCTAAATTTCAATTCATCTTTATAGTCGTCAATCGTTGGTTTATCTTTTGTTGTGGTTCCAGTTACGGCAGCAACAAGGTAACTTTCGTTCACTTCAAATGCTGTTGAAATTGAGCCTTTTTCAGCGTCTTTACCAAATGCCCAACGAGTAATTTCTTGTGCATTTTGCATTCCATTTATTGAAGTGGAACCCTCCATTACTCTCTCTGCGGTTAATGATATCAATTTATCCTTTTTTACAGCTGCCTTAAACGAGGCAATCGATTTATTTTGTGAGGCAAACATTTCAGCTGTTGAATAAGCCACATCACGTGTTTGCTGGCTTGGTGATAACACTTTTGAAATTAACGAAACCCTATACTTTGTATTTGATTTAGCTTCAGTTACTTTGATTATGTGATAACCAAAATCTGTCTCAACTAAGTTTGGCAAAACGCCTATTCCGTTAAAACCAAAAACTGCATTTTCAAAAGGTTTAACCATGCTGCCATTGTTCTTGAAATAACCCAAATCGCCTCCTTTTTGCGCAGTACCATCACCTCCATTTTGCTGTGCCATCATTTCAAAATTAGCACCACCTTTTATTTGAGCTAATATCAATTGTGCTTTTGCTTTAACAGCTGCCTTAGCCGAATCAGTTTTTTCTGTAAATGAAAACAAAATATGACTTGCTCTCACTGTTGAAAGACTGTCTTTAGCAATACCTTTGTACTTTAATATTGAATAGTTACCACCGTCTTTAAAAGGGCCATATATACCGCCAACATTAAAAGTTGACAATGATGCCTTAACACTTTCGGGTAATTCTGTTAAGCTCCAAGCACTTGGCGCTACTACATCAGAGTTAGATGAAGCATAAGCTGAATCGTTGGCTGCCGACCCTAGGCCTCGTGCCAATTCTTTAATTTGATCATAAAATGCAGCACTATCTTCTTTAGTAGGTACCACATTAAATATTACATATTCTAATGATCTTGATTCAAATCCTTCGTACTTTTCTTTATTCTTAGACAGATAGTCTTCCAATTGTGAGTCTGTAACCTTTATAGTAGAGTCCACTATTGAGCTAAATGGAACAAATAAGTATTTTGCATTTGTTTTTGCTATTTGTGCTTGGTAGTCTTTTTTTGCTTCCAATGACGTTACATTGTTAGAAAGCGAAAGTAAATTTTCATATTTTTCACGAACCCTACTTACTGCTAAACTCTTTTCAAATGTTGCCCACGATTGTTGCTGTGCTGGTTGCATGGTTTTCAAATTTTTCAAAAACTGAATCACTTGATTTTTATCAAAAGCACCCGTTTGCGGATTTGTAAATTGTTGTTTTATAGCTGGATGGATATTTTTCCCCTGCACCATATCTATCAATTCCTCATTAGAAACAGTGATGCCCAAATCATCAAATTCCTTTTGAAAAGCGATGTCATTAATGTATCTGTCCCATACTTGGTTACGAATTTGTTGAGTTTCTTGCTCGTTTGGTGCCTTTTGTGATTGAGCTTGGAAGTTTTGCGTAGCTTCTTGAATTTTTGCAGAATAATCTTGATAAAGAATTTTTTCGCCGCTTATTTCACCAACTGTTTGCGCATCACCACTAAACAAACTATTCCCTCCTAAGAGATCGGAACCTATTATAAAAAATATTAAACTAACTGCAATTAAGCCTACTGCTAAGCCTGACTTTTCTCGGATTTTGGTAATTAATGCCATTTATTTTGGGGATAATAATCCCAATTTTGAATTAGATTTACTTAATATTAATATTTAAAGCCAAATTAGGCCGATTCATAATTGTAATACACTCAAAACCTATTTTGAGTAAAAATTTTGAAGTGCAAAATTACGATTTTCCACTTAAATAACAAAATTTCTAATAATTATAAAAATTAGCACAAAATGTGCCTCTAAAAATAATTTATTTATTCAACTAATTAAGAAAGAAGGTATTTTATGGCAATAGAAAATTTAACAATAAACCTCAAATTGATATTTTCTAATTAATTTTGGCATTGATTTTAACAAATTCCACAAAATTGAAAACATTCAAAAGAATACTTAAATATGCCCCTATTCAAAGGTATATTTTACCATTTTTCACCTATTCTATTATTTCAAGCCTATTTGGAATTCTTACATTTACTTTAATTCAAACATTGCTTGACGTACTTTTTGGCCAAAAAGCTCCAGAATTAGCAGAAAAACCAATCTTGAAATGGAATAACCTTGAGAGTCTGGTTGATTATTTCAATTATTCAATAAACCTTTTTACCAATCAAAAAGGTAAAGTAAAAACGCTTTGGCTTGTATGCGGTATTATTATTAGTTCTGTGCTTTTGAGTAATATTTTCAGGTATTTATCATCTCGAATTATCGAAACTGTAAAAGGTTTTACAGTACTTTCATTGAGGAAAACAGTATTTGAAAAGGCCTTAAAACTCAATCTCTCTTTCTTTAATGATAAAAGAAAAGGTGATATAATTTCACGGTTAACTACTGATATTCAGGAAGTTGAAAACTCAATCGGGAAAGCGTTTTCGGCTGTTTTTAAAGATGTGACTTTATTGATTATCTTTTTCGCTGTGTTATTTTGGCGGTCGTGGGAGCTTACCATTTTTTCGCTACTTATAATTCCAATTTCAGGTTTTGTGATTGGCAGCCTTACAAAAAAATTGAAGGAAAGTGCTGGCGAAGTGCAACAAAACCAAAGTAATTTATTGAGCCTTTTCGATGAAGTTTTTGGTGGCATTCGTGTTATTAAAGGCTTTGGGGCTGAGAAATACATTAAAGAAAAATTCAGTGCCGAAAATAAAGGATATTATAAATCATGGTTAAAAATGCTTTTTAGGCAAGAGGCTGCACCACCAATATCTGAAATTTTAGGAGTAACCTTAGTAGCTACTATCCTATTATACGGGGGCACATTGGTATTAAGTGGCAATTCGGACATGACTGCATCAGCATTTGTAGCATATATTCTTTTGTATTCACAGGTAACTAGGCCTGCCAAAGAAATATCCAACGCAATTGCTGGCACACAACGTGGAATAGTGGCCGCAGAACGAATTTTAGCCTTAATTGACACTCAATCGGATATACAAGAAATTGAAAATCCAATAGAAATTTCAGAATTTAAGGACAAAATAGAGTTCAAAAATGTTTGCTTTAATTACAATAATTCAAAAGAGGTACTCAAAAATATTAGTTTTATTATCCCAAAAGGAAAAACTATTGCCCTCGTAGGCTCCTCTGGCAGTGGCAAATCGACAATTGCCGATTTATTGCCTAGGTTTTATGATATTATTTCTGGTGAAATATTGGTAGATGGCATACCAATTGAAAAACTAAAAATAAAATCATTGAGAAATTTGTTGGGAATAGTAACTCAAGAAAGTATACTTTTCAATGATACAATTAAAAATAATATACTTTTCGGTAGTGATTTCTCAGAAAATGAAGTGATTGAAGCTTCAAAAATAGCCAATGCCTTTCAATTTATTGTGCAAACAAAACAAGGTTATGAAACCTCGATAGGCGACCGAGGTGGCAAACTTTCGGGTGGTCAAAGGCAACGTTTGAGCATTGCAAGGGCTATTTTGAAAAACCCACCAATATTAATTTTAGACGAAGCCACTTCAGCTTTAGACACAGAATCTGAAAAATTGGTCCAAGAATCGCTCGCAAACTTAATGAAAAACCGCACAACACTGGTAATCGCCCACAGGCTTTCGACAATACAAAATGCCGATGAAATTATTGTACTAAACAATGGTGAAATAGTAGAACAAGGTTCTCATAACCAACTACTTACAATTGAAAATGGGTTTTACAAAAAACTAAATTCAATGCAGGAAAATAATGCTTAAATTAGCCATTAAAAACTTGGAAACTCAATGGCGCCTTTGAAAGATTATAATATTCATGAAATTTTAAAGCAATTTTGGGGCTATAACAGCTTTAGGCCACTTCAGCAAGATATTATCGAATCGGTATTGAACGGTAACGACACTTTGGCTTTGCTGCCAACCAGTGCAGGTAAGTCAGTTTGCTTTCAAGTGCCCGCATTGGTTCTGGACGGCATTTGCATTGTGGTAACTCCACTTATTGCATTAATGAAAAATCAGGTTGAAAATCTGAAAAATAAAGGCATTAAAGCCGTGGCTATTTACTCAGGTATGCATCGGTTTGAAATAGACACCCTACTCGATAACTGTATTTATGGCGAGGTGAAATTTTTATACGTTTCACCTGAAAGGCTTACCACTGAGCTTTTTATTGAAAGAGCTAAGCAAATGAATATCAGTATTTTAGCTATTGATGAAGCCCATTGTATTTCTGAATGGGGCTATGACTTTAGGCCATCTTATTTAAAAATCGCCGAATTCAAAAAACTAATTCCCAAAGTAAAAATGATTGCTTTAACAGCATCCGCTACAAAAGAAGTTGCATTTGATATTTGTGAAAAGCTTGAATTCAAAAACAAAAAGGAATTTCGTTTGAGTTTTTATCGGAAAAATATTTCGTATTCAGTAATAGAAACTGAAGATAAAGACAAAAAGCTTTTAGATATTTTAAATAAAGTACCCGGTACCAATATTATTTATGTTAGAAGTAGAAAAAGAGCTAAAAGCACTGCCGATTGGCTCAATTCTAAAGGATTTAATTGCGATTTTTACCACGCAGGGCTAAGTCTTGAACAGCGAAACACTAAACAAGATAGTTGGATAAAAGGCAAAACCAATACCATTGTAGCCACCAATGCTTTCGGTATGGGCATCGACAAGTCGAACGTTCGTTTGGTAATTCATTTTGACTTACCAGAAAGCCTTGAAGCCTACTATCAAGAAGCAGGAAGAGCCGGTAGAGATGAGCTAAAAGCCTATACTGTAATACTTTACAATAATATTGATGCTGAAAACTTAATTAATAAAATTGAGGAGGCATATCCCTCGATTGAATACATAAAGCGAGTTTATCAGATGCTTGCCAACTTTTACCATATTCCAATTGGTGGTGCCCAAGGTGAAGCTTATCAATTTGATTCAACTGCATTTCAAAAGAACTTCGATTTGAAAATTAACGAGTTGTTTCATGCCTTGAAAATACTTGAAAAGGAAGGCTTTATTTTGATGAATGAAGCTTTTAAAAACCCTTCAAAAATACAATTTTTAGTAAATAATAGTGACCTATATAAATTTAGAATATCTAATGAAAAAATAGACAATTTCATAAAATTATTGTTGAGAATGTATGGCGGCGAGTTATTTACTGATCTTCAGCAAGTTTCCGAAGCTGACCTTGCTAAAAATTATTTTGTGCCAGTTTCCGAAATAATGGCAATGCTTGACCTTTTGCAAAAGCAAAATATAATTACATATCTGAAGCAAAGCTTTTTGCCTACGATAACGTTTTTAACAACCAGATACGATGCTAAAATACTACCTATTCAAGAAAGACGGTTGCTTTTAATGAAAAATAGAGAGCTTTCAAAAGCTAACGCAATTATTAGTTATGCTTCAATTACAAATAAATGTCGAAGCAATTTAATATTACAATACTTCAATGAAATACCTGAGGAAGGTTGTGGCGCATGCGATTATTGTGTTTCACAAAAAAGAAAAAATAATATTAATTCTGCAGATTTGGAAAACTATAAAAATCAGATATTGCTTTTACTGGAAAACGTTCAACAAATAAACCCAGAAGCATTGAAAAATACACTCTTACCAAAAAAAGAAAAAATATTTATTACTGCAATTGAAATGCTTTTAGAAGATGATCAAATAAAGTACAATTCTGACAGTGAGCTGGTAATTAAAAAATAGAACCTAAAGAGAATTTTTGTTTATAAAGTTTTTTAAGCCTTCAATTATAAACCATTGTGCCAAAATATAAGTGACCATAATAAGGAATCCTGAAAACGGCAGGTCAAATTTGAATTTATTTATAGCAATCAAACCATCCGAAACCATAAAAAATAGAGCTCCTAAAAAAACAATACCACTTCTAGGATGCCTTTTCCAAAAACATATTGCTGACAAAACCATTGCTAATATTGCCGAAAAATAAATAAATACTGGAATTTTTAAATCTCCCAAATTTGGAAATAAAAATAGTATTAAACTAAAAGCCACAATAATAACTAAACCAGCATACGGCCATTTATTAACTAAGTCGCTAATTTTTAAAAATTTAAATATATAAATGTACAAAAGCTGCATCACTAAAAATGAGCCAAGCCCAACTAAAAAGTATATTGGGTTTTTGTCAACTAACATTAAAAAAACATCACCCAATAAGGCATAAAACAAAGCAATTAGCACCAAATAACGCAATCGGTTGCTATTAGCAAATTCAGTGCTTGAATAAAAATATAAAGCCAATGCTGGCATGAGCATTGGCTTTGTGAAATTATGAATTGACTGAAACGGCAAAAATTCGAACTGTGCTAATAATTCAAATATGGAAATTACCATAAATGCATATTTGGATATCTTAATCACTTAGTTTTAATTTTAGAATGATTTTGCAATATTTACAAACTCTCTTGACTTCAACGACGCACCTCCAATAAGGCCGCCGTCCACATCAGGGCATGCAAAAAGTTCGGCGGCATTTTTTTCATTACAGCTTCCACCATAAAGTAAGCTTATATTATTGGCAATTGCCTCACCATACTTAGCTTCAATATGCTTTCTTAAAAAGGCGTGCATTTCTTGTGCTTGCTCAGAGCTTGCTGTGAGGCCTGTGCCTATTGCCCAAATTGGCTCATAAGCAATCACTAATTTTGAGAAATCAGTTCCATCCAAATGAAACAAGCTTTCAGTTAACTGATTGGCTACAAATTCCAAAAACGATGGCCCATTTCGAAGCTCGAGCGACTCCCCACAGCAAAATATAGGGGTCAAGTTATTAGACAAAGCAATATCAACTTTATTTTTAAGTTGTGTATTCGATTCATTGAAATATTGCCTGCGCTCACTATGGCCGATTAACACATATTTAACATCAATCGAAGCCAACATAGATGCAGAAATTTCACCTGTGTATGCGCCTGAAGCCATATCGTTACAATTTTGTGCAGCGAGTGCTATATTGGGGGACTTGTCCAAATATTTATTCAGTGGCACCAAATAGATAAATGGGCATGCCATTATTACTTGTACATTTGAGTTCACTTCGTCATTTGCCATAAATATTACCTCAGAAGCTAATGATAATGCCTCTTCATAATTTTTATTCATTTTCCAGTTGCCTGCTACAATTTTTTTTCTCATTATTTATATTTTAATTTTTAATCAATTTATAAAACAAAAAACATTAATTGTTTTTCCTATTTACAAAGATAATTATTGAAATTCGGAAAATCGAAAAAAACTAAATAGCAATCAATTAGTTAATATTATAATGAAAACTGAACTCGAATATTTGTTTAAATAGTTATAAATTTTGACCAAAATATAATACCTTTAATATTAGAATAGGCCTAATTACCATTAAATAGTAATTGACACTAATTCAAACAAACTGCATGAAATTTAAACTAAAAACTTTTCTTTTAGTCCTGTTTTTATCAAATTTAACAATAGAAACAATTGGTCAAAAAAATAACTATACTGAATTTGGCTTTCATTTCTCGAAAAACAGAAAAATTGTAACAGTACCTTTCCAACTTTTATCAAACCTAATAGTTGTACCAGTTATAATAAATAAATCCGATACACTTAACTTTATTTTAGATACCGGCGTTAGCAATATCATTATTACCGATCCAAATCTAGGTGATAAATTAGGTTTAAAAAAAACTCGTAAAGTGAAAATATCTGGCGCAGGCGAAGGTAAAGAGCAAATGGCCCACGTTTCACCAGGTAATACCTTTCGTATGTGCGAAATTCAGGCAAAAAATCAAAATATAGTAATTCTTGAAAATGACTTTTTTGAGATTTCAGAAATATTAGGTAAGAAAATTCACGGGATTTTTGGTTATGATATTTTTAATTATTTCGTAGTAAATATTGACTTTATGGCAAGCAATATCTATTTACAAAAACCAGAAAAATATAAATATCGCCCGTGGAAAGGTGAATTGTTTCCGATTGAAATTGAAGATACAAAACCCTATTTGAACGATATTTTGATTGAAATAGACAATAAATCGATGCTATCACGACTAATGATAGACACGGGTGCTGGGCATGCAATTTCATTAGAGTTAGACAAAAATGATGAGTTAAAGTTACCCAAAAAACTAGTCAGGTCACAACTTGGCAAAGGATTAAGTGGTATTATTAATGGAAACCTCGGCCGAACAGACAGGCTCGTGTTAGGAAAATATGAATTAAAAGATATTGTTACTTCATTCCCTGATAGCGAGTCTATTTCAAATAAACTATCGAAAGAAATTGTAAGAAATGGAAATCTGGGTTGCGATATATTAAGGAGATTTAATGTAACATTCAACTATAGAGATAAATATATGATTTTGAAACCCATAAATAGTAGAATAAAAGAGACATTTGAGCATAATATGAGTGGAATTGAATTTATAGCAAAAGGCGTAGAACTAAACGAGTTTTTTATTGATCGAATTACTGAAGATTCACCAGGTTACTTGGCAGGTTTCAGAGAAGGTGACCAAGTAATCGCTATTAATAATATCAATTATACAGAAGAAACTTTAAGCAATATTTACAAAATATTACAAAAAAAGGAAGGAAGAATAATTTCAATGGTAATTAAAAGAGGAAATGAATTTATCCAAAGTTCATTTGTGCTTAAACGTCTTATATAGAAAAAAAACGAGCTTGGAAAAAAATCGCTTTTGTTGAATAGGTACAAAAAATAAAACGAGCTTGGAAAAAAATCGCTTTTGTGGAATAGGTACAAAAAAATAAAACGAGCTTGATTTTTTTTCAAACTCGTTTTACAAAATAGAGCTCAGCAATTATGCTGAAAGAGTACCTTTAAGAGCCGCTTTTTTAATAGCCGCTTCAATTCCAATTTTATTTATTGTACGAATTGCACTAGTGGAAACCTTCAATTGAACCCAAGCATCTTCTGTTGGCAAATAAAATGCCTTTTTACGAAGATTCGGATAAAACTTTCTCTTAGTTTTATTGTTCGCATGCGAAACGTTATTACCTACTTGTGTTTTTTTACCTGTTAGTTGACAAACCTTAGCCATGACTTATTACTGTTTTCAAAATGAAGTGCAAAGGTAGCATTTTTTTAGAAAAAAACTATATCAATACTAGAAAATCATTTAAAAATGTAGAAATACTCTCCACAATTGCTTAAAAAACAGCTAACTTTGGGGCTTGTAGGGGCAGTGCAAACAGCCATTGTTACAACAATATCCACGTTTTAAATGGTATTTTTCAGTAAAAACTATATATCCGTTTTCATTAACATAAAAATTTTTATTTTTTCGGGCGGAATGCTTATTATTTTTTCCAAGCTTCAACAATAGTTTGCAGTTTAAATATAAAAAAAGATTACCAAAAAATAGAGGGATATTTTTTTTGAATTGAACACCTCCCATTATTAAACTAAGTTATTTAATAAAAGTTACAATTTATTTATGATCGAAAATATTTTACAAGTACAGACAGCTTCACAAAGAGCTATTTCATTAGAAGATAAATATGGTGCACATAATTATCATCCTATTCCAGTTGTTTTGGAGCGAGGCCAAGGAGTTTATGTTTGGGATGTTGAAAGAAAGCAATATTTAGATTTTCTATCAGCCTATAGTGCTGTAAATCAAGGACATTGCCATCCCAAAATAGTGGATGCAATGATAAATCAATTGCATAAATTAACCCTAACATCGAGAGCTTTTTATAACAATCAATTAGGGGAATGCGAAAAATATTTATGTGATTACTTTGGTTATGACAAGGCCTTAATGATGAATTCAGGTGTTGAAGGCGGAGAAACTGCCATAAAATTAACTAGAAAATGGGCCTATAAGGTGAAAGGAATTGAGCAAAATAAAGCGAAAATATTATTTGCTGAAGGTAATTTTTGGGGAAGAACCATAGCAGCTATTTCCTCGTCGACTGACCCAAGTAGCTATAACGATTACGGTCCACTTTTACCAGGCTTTGAAATAATTCCATATAACGACTTAAAAGCATTAGAAATAGCTGTGGCTGACCCTAATGTTGCAGGCTTTATGGTGGAGCCTATTCAAGGTGAAGCTGGTGTTTTGGTGCCTGATGAAGGCTACTTGAAATTGGCTTATGAATTATGCAAAAAACACAATGTGCTTTTTATCGCTGATGAAGTTCAAACGGGCATTGCACGTACTGGGAAGCGTATTTGTTGCGACCATGAAGGCTTTTTACCAGATATTTTGATATTGGGTAAGGCACTTTCTGGAGGCTTATACCCTGTTTCATGTGTGCTGGCCAATGATGAAATTATGTTAACGATAAAGCCCGGTGAGCATGGCTCTACTTATGGCGGCAATCCACTTGCTAGCGCAGTAACTAGGGCAGCTTTACAAGTTGTGAAAGATGAAAATTTGGCAGAAAATGCTGAAAAAATGGGAATAATTTTCAGAAAAAGATTAAGCGAAATGATGACAAAAACCAATTTAATTACCCAAGTTAGGGGCAAAGGATTGCTGAACGCCATTGTACTCAATGATACTGAAGATGGAAAACTTGGCTGGGACATATGCATGAAATTAGCTGAAAACGGCCTTTTAGCAAAACCAACCCATGGCAATAAAATAAGATTTGCCCCACCTTTGGTAATCACAGAAAAGCAAATTTACGATGCCTCAGATATAATTGAAAAAGTGATTTTGAGTTTTTCATAAACGGCAAATGACATTCAGAAATCGATTGCAATATTTTTTGGTAAAAAAACTTAAAATTTCGAATAAGTCTGCTTTAGAGTTAATAATTTCTGGCCAAATTTATATCAACAGAATAGTTTGTTTTGAAAATATTGAAATAACGCAAACTGATACTATTACTTACGAATCAGAGACTTTACAAATTGGGAAAAAACTAATTTATATCGCTTTTTATAAGCCAAGGGGAGTTGAAACAACTCTAAATCCTAAAATTGACGATAATCTGATTTCTATTTTACCTTTCAAAGAGCTAATTTTCCCCGTTGGAAGACTTGACAAAGACTCAGAAGGCTTGCTTTTACTAACAAATGATGGCAAAATATTTGACAAAACCCTTCGTAAAGAATTCCAAATAGAGAAAGAGTATTTGGTTAAAATAGATAAGCCAATAAGTCCAATTTTCTTAGAAAAGATGGCTTCTGGTATTTCCATTTTAGGGAAAACTACCCTTCCTACTAAAATTGAGCCTATTAATGAATTTGAGTTCAAAATTATTTTGGTGGAAGGGCTCAACCGGCAAATAAGGCGAATGTGCTATAAATTGGGGTGCGAAGTTAGTTTTTTGAAAAGAATAAGAATTGGTGAAATTGGAATTGGCAATCTTAAGCCTTTAGAATATAGGTATTTAGAAAAAGCGGAAATGTAATACTGTTCCTTTAAAATTTTAATTTCATTTTAATTATCCGCATTTAAATACTTTATAACTTTGTTTATAGGTTTTTTAAACAATAGTTTAAAGAAATAAATTTAGAGTTAGGGATAGTTGGAAATCGCAGGTGAATATTCGCCTGCGATTTTTTTTAATGAACCATAACAAGTCTAATTTACGTTTGCTTAAAAACAAACTTATTTTTTATGGAAAAAAAAGCAATTATCATCGGCGCAACTGGTTTAGTTGGAGGACATATTTTAAGATTATTATTGGAACATCCAAACTATGATGAAGTTACAATATTAGTACGTCGCAAAATAGACCTTCTTCATCCAAAATTAAATCAGCAAATATTTGACTTTGAAAAGCCTGATAATGAGCTTATTAATGCCGATGAAATATATTGTGCAATAGGAACAACTATCAAAAAAGCCGGCTCAAAACAAGCTCAATACCATATTGATTGCGAAATTCCCGTGGCTATAGCTAAAATTGCAAAAGCTAAAAATATTCCAAAATTCTTGTTGGTTTCGTCATTAGGGGCTGATGCTCACTCGTCAAATTTTTATTTGAGAACAAAGGGCGATTTGGAACAAAAAATAGCCAATTTGGCATTCAAAAGCTTTATTTCAGCAAGACCATCCTTTATATTAGGAGAAAGAAACGAAAAAAGAATAGGCGAAAAAATTGGTGTGTTTCTAATTAAAACTATTGAGCCAATACTGTTTGGTAGTCTTAAAAAATATGCAGGTATAGAGGCATCTGATATTGCAAAAGCGTTAATAAAAATGGCCAATGAAACCCATATTGGAAACCATTATATACAATCAGACAAATTGAAAACTATAGCTGGTCTTTAATTAGAAAATATGACTTTTACCTTTACCATATTTTTTATAGTATTCATTATCAGCTTTTTAGGCTCAGTACATCCTGGGCCTTTAAATGTTTCAGTGGTAGAAATTACCTTGAAAAATAGCTTAAAATCAGGATTAATTATGGCAACTGGGGGCGTAATTCCCGAGTTCATTTATAGTTGGCTAGCAATAGAAGGCACTTTATTTTTCCAAAGAAATAGAGTGATTTTTAATGGCTTACAATGGGCTATGGTTCTAGTTTTAATAGCAATGGGCATGGCAACTATTTTTTCAAAAAATAAGGAAATTAAAACAACAATTGTTAGTTCTGGCTTGTTTTTAAAAGGTTTTTTGTTATCAATTCTTAACCCGCAATTATTGGTTTTTTGGCTGCTGATCACTGTATATTTTCAAGGAATTGAATTTTTGCAGATTGATACTATTTTCGAAAAAATAGCTTTTGTTTTAGGCACGGGAATAGGTGCGTTTGCCCTAAACTATTTATATGCTATTTGGGCAAATTCAAAAAAAGATTTTATTTTTAAACATATCAACCAAAAGCTATTCAATTTATTGGTCGGAGGTAGTTTTCTAGTTATGGCTGTTTTCCAAATTGTAAAACTTATTTCAAATAATTCGTCGTTATTTTGACAAATATGATTTACTTTAATCATTATTTTTGTTAAAAATTTCTACTCTTTTAATGAATTTCCAAAAAAAACCACTTTGGCTTGTTAGGTTTCTCAACTTTGAATATTGGACTTGGTGGCTTTTTTACCTACCTCTTTTACCATGGTTTTTATGGCAAGCTTTCCGTGCAAAATCTTTTACCTATTTCACAAATGTTGACCCGTGTATAGACTATGGTGGCTTTTTTGGTGAAAGTAAGTTTGCTATTTTAGAAAAAATAAACCAAAATTATTTACCAAAAACCCTGTTTATTAATGCTCAGAGCAGTTTTGAAGAGGTAAAATCAAAAAATGAGAACGGTATTTTTCAATTTCCAATTATTTGCAAACCAAATATTGGAGAGCGTGGCACTAATGTTGAAAAAATTTCAAATATTGAAGCCTTAGAGAAGTATCATAAAGATTCTGATGATTATCTGATTCAAGAATTTATTGATTTTGAAATTGAATTAGGAGTATTATACTACCGATATCCAAGTAATAAAAGTGGGAATATTACTTCAATTACGAAAAAAAGTTTTTTGACAGTAATTGGCGATGGAAAAAGTACAATTGAACAATTGATGGGACTTTCAGACAGAGCCCGATTTCAGTTAGATGCAATGCGTAAAAAATTAGGTAAAGGCATTGAAAATATTCCAAATGTTAATGAAAGTATTTTACTAGAACCGATTGGCAACCATTGTCGAGGTACTTCCTTTTTAAACTTTAATCATCTTATTAATAAAGAATTAACAGCCGTTTTCGATAAAATTTCATCACCAATAGAAGGCTTTCATTATGGCCGTTTCGACTTAAAAGTGAAGTCTTTCGATGATATGTATTTAGGCAAAAACATAAAAATTATGGAATTAAATGGCGTTTCAGCGGATCCTGGTCATATTTACGATCCCGGCTATAAATTATCGCATGCTTATTCGGATGTTGCCAATCATTGGAAAATATTAGCAGATCTATCCATTCAACAACAATTAAAAGGCATAAAACCAATTCCTTGGAAAATACTTTGGCCTGTTGTAAAAAAACACTTTTTTAACTGATTACCTTTGTGAAATTCATAAGAAAATAATATAAAAATATAACGAATCATGGCCGCCTTATTTACACCAAAAGAAGAAATATTCAAAAAAATTAAAAACAAACTTGAATCATTAGATTTTCGAATAGATAATCATGATTTTTCACGACCTTGGGGAGGGTTTTTTGTAATTGATGAAACCCAAATTAGCCAATTCTTAGCAAAATATTTTCCTAAAATTGATAGCAAAGAAATTGGAATTTCACAAAAATTAAGTCCAAAAATATTAGTTGTAGCACCAGAAAAGCGCCTTTCTTGGCAATATCATGAACGTCGTGCTGAAATATGGAGAGTAATTTCAGGTAATGTTGGTGTAAAAACTTCGGATACTAACGAGGAGGGCAAAATACTAATACTTGAGTCGGGCGACCTGATTAAACTAAAACAAGGCGAACGCCACAGGCTTATTGGTTTGGATGGCTGGGGTGTAGTTGCAGAAATTTGGCAACACATTGATGCCAAAAATCCATCAGATGAAAATGATATTTACCGCCTTCAGGATGATTTTGGGAGGTAATGTCAAGAAAATAAACTCACCGCAAAGCTTCACTCTTGCTCAGAGCATAGCTATTGTTTAGGATTTTTAGCTTTAATAATTAACCTTAACGACTGGTCGTAAGTAACATAATTCCACAGCCACGAAATAAATATCATCACTCTGTTTTTGATGCCAACGAGAGACATTAGGTGTACAAACATCCATGTAACCCATGCGAAAAACCCAGCGAACTTGAAAAACGGTAAATCAACAACTGCCTTATTACGACCAATAGTGGCCATTGAACCCAAGTCATTATAATGAAAAGGTTTTAATTCATTGCCTCGAAGCATGGCTGATAGGTTTTCTGCTAATAAATTGCCTTGCTGAATGGCAGGCTGAGCCACTTGCGGATGCCCTTTTGGAAATTTCTCCTCCTCCATATAAGCCAAATCACCTATAGCAAAAATATTGCTTTCGTTGTGAATTTGGTTAAACTCATTCACTTTTAATCTGCCCCCATAAGTTATAGTATCCTTTGCTATTCCTTCCATTAAGTTGGCTTTAATACCGGCTGCCCAAACCAAATTATTAGTTCTAATTTTAGTACCATCATTTATAAAGGCATATTTCCCATCAAAATCCACCACACGCTTTCCATTTATTACGTTAACACCCAACTCTTGGAGGTATTTTTTAGCATTTCTCGAGGCACTTTCACTCATTACATCAAGCACTTCAGCGCTTGATTCAATTAAATAAACTTGCATAGCGTCAAAATCCAATTCAGGGTAATCTTTTGGTAAAATATGGTTTTTCATTTCGGCCAAGGTTCCTGATACTTCTACTCCTGTTGGTCCTCCACCCACCACTACAATATTTAAAAGACCTTGCCGATCATCATCTGTTTCAACTGTAATTGCATCTTCAAAATTTTGCAGTAGTCTGTTTCTCAATCCTAAAGCCTCAGAAACTGACTTCATTGGTAGGGCCTTTTCTTGAATATTGGTCATCCCAAAAAAGTTGGTATCTGCCCCTATTGCCAAAACTAAATAATCGTAATTAATTAAACCCAATTTTGTGATAATATGCTGCTTTTCGGTGTTCACAGAAGTCACTTCTGTAACTCGCACGTGTACATTTGGGTTACTCTGAAATACCAATCGAAGTGGAAATGAAATAGCTGAAGGCTCCAAACCTGCCGTGGCAACCTGATAAAACAGGGGTTGAAACTGATGATAATTTAATTTATCTACCAAAACAACCTGAAAATCATCTAGATTGGCTAATTTTTGACTCAAAGCCAGCCCGCCAAAACCTGCTCCAATTATTACCACTCTTTTTCGATCTGTTTCGGGGATATTTGCTTTCATTTAGTTATAAATATTTGCTATTCAGTACCTTGCAGCCACTTCTAAAAGATTTCACCCCTTCAGGGCTTTAATAAATTTTCAATTGAGGTATTCAAAATAAATCACTAACAAACTAAAAACCACAAACTCCAAACTAACTTTTACACCAAATTTTATTCGTTATTTTCTGGTAAAACGCCTCATATAGTGGTAAAATATTTATGATATCAAAGTTTTGGGCTTGTTTTAATGCATTAGCTTTAAAAGCACCAATATTCTCATCTTTCATAATAAAAAGTGCATTTTTGGCCATATCGTCTACATCGCCAATTTTACTCACAAAACCGGTTACGCCATTAATATTTACCTCTGGAATACCTCCAGCGTCCGACGAAATAATAGGCACTTCGCAGGCCATTGCTTCCAAAGCGGCTAATCCAAAGCTCTCTTTTTCCGAGGTCAACAAAAACAAATCGGCAAGGGATAGTACTTCTTCAATTACATCTAATTTTCCTAAAAACCTTACATCGTCTTGTATGCCTAAATCACGGACTAAATTTTCAATTCCAGTACGCTCAGGCCCATCGCCAACAAAAAGTAACTTACTAGGTATCTGTTGTTTAACTCGATAAAATACTTGAACAACATCTTCAATTCGTTTTACTTTTCTAAAATTAGAAGTATGCATCAATAGCTTTTCGTTATTGGGGCAAATGGCTATTTTGAAATGGTCTTTTCGTTGCTTTTTGAAACGTTCTAAGTCTATAAAATTAGGTATAACTTCAATTTCTTTTGTGATGGCAAACTCTTCATAAGTTTCTCTTCTCAAACTTTCAGACACTGCTGTTACTCCATCACTTTGTTGAATTGAAAAGGTAACCACAGGCTCAAAAGAAGGGTCTTTGCCAACCAAGGTGATATCTGTACCATGCAAAGTTGTAATTACTGGAATATCAAGGCCTTGCGACTTCAAAATTTGCTTGGCCATATAAGCCGCCGATGCATGGGGTATCGCATAATGTACGTGCAATAAATCCAACTTTTCTGTTTTTACCACATGTACTATTTTACTTGCCAAAGCCGACTCATAAGGCAAATATTGGAAAAGCGGATAACTGGAAATACTTACCTCGTGGTAATAGATATTTTCATTAAAAAAATCGAGCCGACTTGGTTGGGTATAAGTAATAA
Organism: Cytophagaceae bacterium; assembly: GCA_031383555.1. Lineage (GTDB taxonomy): Bacteria > Bacteroidota > Bacteroidia > Cytophagales > Spirosomataceae > JANMZR01. The sequence continues at coordinate 34,368 of JANMZR010000379.1, forward strand.
AATGAACTTGATGGCCAACTTTAGCTAATGCTTTGCCCAATTCGGTAGCCACAACACCACTACCACCATAGGTTGGGTAACATACAATTCCTATTTTCATATTTTATTTTTAAAATTGCCTAAGCAATTGAAATGGATTTTCGTTTTAAGATTATAACTAATTAAATAACACAAATTATTTCAAAAATATCCATTAGCAATAAAATTAATAAATAAAATGTGTGAAATTAGTACTCAATTTGAAAATTTAAGGTTAAATTTTTCATTTAAATAGTATAATAAAAAAAAATTGTCACGAAAAATAATAACCTTTTTTGAACTTATTCGTTGGCCAAACCTGGCTTTACTTTTACTAAATCTGATATTGGTTTATAAATATTTAATTTTAAAAAACCATATAAATCAATTGTCAAACTTTGATTTTGCATTAATTTCCTTTTCCATTTTATTAATTACAGCAGCTGGTTATATTATCAATGATATTTATGACATACAGATTGATAAAATAAACAAGCCAGAAAAGGTAATTATTGAGAAACTAATAAACATAAAATCAGCTAAATTTATCTATTTGATTTTCAATTTTTTGGCAATTTTAATTGGATTTTCCTTACAATTTAACCTTGGTGTTTTTTATATTTTCTCAATATTTATACTTTGGTTTTATTCTTATAAGTTAAAAAAAATTGCCCTTTTTGGCAATATTATAGTTTCTATTTATACATTTTTACCAATTTTAATATTGAATTACTATTTTCAAAATAAAAATTTTCTCATAGATTTTTATTGCATATTTGCATTTTTTTTAAGCCTATTAAGGGAAATTGTGAAAGACCTTGAAGATATTGAAGGAGATAAAGCAATAAATTGTAAAACATTGCCAATTATAATTGGAGTAAATGCAACAAAAAAAATACTAGTAATTATTTCAATACTTTTTACCGGGAGCTATTTTTTAGTGGTTTTTTTAATTGGCAATTTTCCATATTATTTTCCCTTAGCTTTTATTTTTTTTCTACTAGTTTATTTTCAAATTAAACTTTTTACTGCTACAAACAAGGCCGAATTTGGCTTTTTAAGTAAATTTTTGAAACTCATTATGCTATTTGGCGTTTTAAGTATCATTTTTGTGTAAAATTTAAAAACTCTAAAAAAACTCAAAACAGCTAAAAACTTGAAAGGACTTAATTATATTTAAGTTTTGGGAATGAGTTAAAACAACAGATAGGACATTTTGCCCCCAAAACTAAAATATAAATTGAAAAACATAGCCATATTTGCCTCAGGAAGCGGTTCAAACGCAGAAAAAATTGCCCAATATTTTAATGGTACCAAGGACGTTTCAATAAAAATGGTTCTATGCAACAATCCAGATGCGGGTGTAATTGAGCGAGCCAAAAATTTGGAAATCCCCTGCTATTTATTTGATAAAGAAGCCTTTATGTCGGGTGAAGTGTTGAATATTCTAATTGAAAATGATATTGACTTAGTGGTTTTAGCTGGCTTTTTGTGGTTAATTCCTAAAAGTTTTATAGAAGCTTTCCCAAAAAAAATAATCAATTTACATCCAGCTCTTTTGCCAAAATACGGCGGCAAAGGCATGTATGGCCATCATGTACATGAGGCGGTGATTGAAAATGGCGAAACCGAATCTGGAATTACTATTCACTTTGTAAACGAAGCCTATGATGAGGGGGCAATTATTTTCCAAGCTAAATACAAAGTAGCACTTAACGATTCGGCAATGGATATTTCAGGAAAAGGCCAAATACTTGAACATAAGCACTTTCCCGTCATAATTGAAAAAATTTGTGCTAATTTATAGCGAAATTATTTTAGGCATACGCTTGAACATCGTTTAGTGTAATTTCATTGTCACACATTATCATGAGGCGCTCGGTTACATTGTGTAGCTCCCTTACATTGCCCGACCAGGGTAATTCTTGCAAATATTTGATAGCTGGGCTAGCTATTTTTTTAGGAATAGTTTGGTATTGTACTGCCAAATCAAACATAAATCTATTTAACAAAAGGGGTATATCCTCCCTCCTACTGGACAATGAAGGCACTTTTACAGGAATTACATTCAATCGATGATAAAGGTCTTCCCTAAAGTTACCATTTTCAATTTCTTTTTGTAAATCTTTATTAGTAGCAGCAATTATTCTCACATTTACTTTGATGTCTTTTTCACCACCTACTCTCGATATTTTATGCTCTTGAAGCGCACGTAGCACTTTAGCTTGTGCTGAAAGACTCATATCACCAATTTCATCCAAAAATAAAGTCCCACCTTCAGCTTGTTCAAACTTCCCAATTCTTTGTTTTATAGCTGAGGTAAAAGAGCCCTTTTCATGGCCAAATAGCTCTGATTCAATTAATTCCGACGGAATAGCCGCACAGTTTACTTCAACCAAAGGTTTGTTAGCCCTATTACTTTTGAGGTGCAACCACTTTGCAACCATTTCTTTACCAGCGCCGTTTGGGCCAGTAATTAATACTCGAGCATCGGTTGGGCCTACCTTTTCAATAATTTCTCGCATTCGCATTATGCAAATTGAATTTCCAATTATCTCATTTTCAAAATCATTTTCAGATATTACCAAATCATCGGTTGCCTTTACTTCAGCCGATTTTATAATTGCATTTTTAATTGAGGCTAACTGTCTATTCAAATCTGGCGGCTTTGGTATAAAGTCAAAAGCACCCAATTGAGTTGCTTTATCAATGGTTTCGGCATCACTATAAGCAGAAACCATAATAAATTGAGTATGCTTACCCAAATTGCTAGCCTTCGACAACATTTCTAGACCATCCATATTAGGCATTTTTATATCGCATAAAACCACATCATAATTATCGTTTTGAATCATATTTAACCCTTGCTCTCCGTTTGGCGCTTCATCAACTTCATATTCTTCAAATTCAAGTATATCCCTCATGGCTGAGCGTATACTTTTTTCATCGTCAACAATTAATAATTTGGGCATTTGATTTAATATTTAAATTATTTTTTCTGAATTTTTAAATTTTATTTTGTCAGAACTAGCAATAGAATTTAAATTAATTATTTAAAAAAATTAATACCTGTAGTGTTTAAACACAACGCAATATAGGAAATAATTGTAAACTAATTTACAATTGTAAAATTATTTTAATCTTATTATCTTATTTATTTTAAAATTTGACAACAAATTCAATAATTGTATTGATTTACAAATGGAAATATCTAGAAAATAGTTGATAAATGTTAATTATTAAAATTTGGTATTTCAGCCTTGATTTTAGTTAATGGTCAGGATAATGACAAAAATTAATTTGAGAGCCCACTAATTTTGAGACTGAAATAAAAATTGAAAAGAAAATGATTATTAAAAGAAAATACTACTTAATACTATTTTTTTTGCTTCAAGCAATTATAAATAATGCACAAAATAATGAAAGCAAAACTCAAGCAATTGATTTTGCATTTGGTGTTGGCAAAGCAGGGGTTTCACCTGCAATTAGCTATGAAAAACTTTATAAAATAGGCAAAGCCAAAAAACTAAAAATAGGATATGGAATAAGATATACTGGTTACATTGCAAAAGATAAGGACATACATTTCAGAACTGCGCCAGCCAGGCTAACTTCGGGCAAATATAGCATAGTTGCTTTGTTTTCAGAAGATATACTCAACCAAATTGATACCCTTCATATGCATAATATAAGTACAAATTCGTTTAATATAAACACTCGATTTGAATATGCATTGAGTAAAAAAATTGACTTGGGCTTTAATATTGATTTAATTGGCTTTACTGTTGGCAAAAAACAAAAGGCAGAATTTACAGGTGAAGTATCTGATAGTCAAGGAAAATCAAATAGTGGGAAAACCTTTAGTTCAAAACCAACCACTTTAAATTTACTGCTCATTAGTGATTCAGATGTTGGCAGCCTCAATTCTGAAATGTATGTAAGATATTGGGCTTCATCAAAACTTGGGATTAGGGCGGGCGCTAGTTTTCAATTTATTGAATATAAAACCAGCCAAAAAGTCGCTTTTGACAACGATCGTTTTCGTACTAAACAATTACTTCCTTTTTTAGCTTTAACATATAAATTTTAATACTTAGGATGAATTTATTTAAAAAAATACTTTTAAATTTCTGCATTTTCTATTGCTTTGTAATTGACGCACAAATTTGGAAACCCAATACCACTTCAATAAGTTTTACAACAAAAATGTTGGGCATTAAAGTGGAGGGAAAGTTCAAAGGATTTCAAGGCATAATTAATTTTAACCCCAACGATCTTGACAATTCAATTATAACAGGTACAATTGAGGCCAATACACTAGATACAGACAATAGCTTAAGAAATAATCATTTAAAAGAAAAACCAGAATTTTTTGAAGTGGTAAAATACCCGAAATTAAAAATGACCTCAACCAAAATAGAAAAAAATGCGAATGGCGGCTATATTGGAAATTTTAATTTTACGGTAAAGGCTATAACAAAGCCCCTTAAAATACCTTTCACAGTTGATATAATTGGAGATAAGGCTGTGTTTAAAGGCAGTACAAAGTTAAACAGAAAAGACTGGCAATTGGGAGGCAATACGATGGGAATGAGCAATGACGTGACAATAAACATAACAATAAATTCTGCAAAATAATGGAATTAATTAATATCGCAAATCTTGATATTTTAAATCAACTCAAATCTGTATTAATGCAGTTTGAAGCAAAAGAATACAAAAAAGCGTTGAAAATATTAAATGATATAAGCCTTGGGCAACATGCTCGACATATTATTGAGTTTTATATTTGCCTTTTCAATTCTTTGGAAAGTGGTGTTGTAAATTATGATTCTCGTGAAAGAGATCTCCGCATTGAATCTGATTTAGAATATGCTCTACTTCAGTTAAATACCATAATTGTAAAATTAAAGACAAAATTTATTGATGTAAATATTAGTTTAGAGTTTTCTCTAGGTATGGATAATTTTTCAACAGTAAATACGACCTTCTATCGTGAACTTACTTATTTGATGGAACATACAATTCATCATCTAGCTATTATTAATATTGCAGTAAAAGCTGAGTTTCAGAAAATATTGCTACCTAGCAACTTTGGTGTTGCTTATTCTACAATACATTACAACCAAACGAAAAACTTAACTGCTTAAAAATGTGTGTACTAACTTTTGTTCCTGATAAGTCAGATGGTTATATTTTAACCAATAATCGTGACGAAAATAGAAATAGAACAAAGGCAATTCCTCCCAAAAAATACAAAGTAGGCAATACTACTATTTATTACCCAAAAGACTCAAAAGCTGGGGGCACATGGATAGCCACAAATCATAAAGTTACACTTTGTCTTTTAAATGGAGCTAATGAAAAACATATACAAAATGGCCCTTATTTAAAAAGTAGAGGTCAAATTATATTAGATTATTTTAGCAATGAAAATGCTGGATATTTTACAAAAGAACATTTTATTGGTATTGAAAACTTCACCTTGGTATTTATTGAAAATGCTGCTAAACGGATTTGTCAATTTATTTGGGACGGTGCAACTCTTGACATCCAACATTTAAAGTGGAACCAAGCCCGTATTTGGTCGTCGAGCACACTTTATTCCAAAGAAATTCGTGAAAAAAGGGCTCAATTATTTTTTGAATTTTTAGGAAAAAACCCGGTACCAGAATACTCACAATTAATTGATTTTCATCACTTTGCTGATACGGGAAACCCTGAAAATAACCTAGTAATGGAGCGTGAAGATGGTACTCATACACAATGTATATCACAGGTTTTTCATATTGGTTCAAATATACGATTTTCCTATTTTGATCTTGTGGATAGTTATCACAAAAGCCTAATTATTTTTCAATAATTAGGCTTTTGTGATATATTTTCTTGTATTTTTTATTTCGAAACCAACTTTGCAAAACGGTGATAAAAGGGAGTTTTACTATTGCCATCCTTCGGCATGTATTTTCCAGTGATAATTGGAATATACATTACCCTTCTGCGTGATTTTTCTCCAAAATTAGGAGAAACCTCCACCCTATGCCATAAGCGGCCATCATGTACTGTAAGGTCACCTGCTTCAACACTAAAACCAACTTCACGCAAATCTGGCCTATGATCAATGAATTGCTTTTTACCAAAAAGTAACTTTAATTTACTTTGTGTATGTGTCCCTGGTAGCACTCTAAGCCCACCGTTTTCAAAAGGGCAATTGTCTAAATGAATGCCGACATTAAGCATTGGCAATATTTTTTGCCCTAAAAATAAGTCTCTAGGGCTATCAGTATGCCAGCCCATCTGTGAAAATTTACTATTGGGTTGATTAACATAATGGTTAAAAACTAATCCATCCTTTTCATCAACGCCCATTCGGCCTTCATAAGGCTTTAAAAGCTCAAACAAAATTGTAAATCTTGGGTCACGCAAAAATTCAGCTAAAACATCACTATGTTGATTCGCAAAACACATCCTTTGGATCATTTTATGACCATTTTCGTCTTTACCAAATTTCAAAGGTGTGCCGTTTATTTTTTCGATACCTTGCTCTACCCAACTATTTTCAATGTTTTTCAACTCTGATAAAAATAATTTTACAGTATCTAAATTTATGAAATTTTTAAAATGAATTACTCCATATTTTGCAAAATACACAAGTTGTTCATCTGTTAATTTTTCCCCAAGTTGGAATTTTATATACTCAAATTTTTTCATATAAGAAATAGTATAATTTTAAGTTGGCAAGCAATCTTTACCAATTAAAGTTTATATTAATATTTAATTTTTACCAGTGGTAAAAGTGTAATTTTTAAAAAAAATAGAACGCAAAATAACGAAAATCTCTCTGAATATCAATTAAAAATAGGTTAAAAGGGAAACATTAGATGCAAATACAACAAGAAAAATATAATTAATATTAGATTAATACTATTTGATTTAATAATAATAAAATTACAAATAGATAATATGAGCCGATTTTAAAAATTTATAAATTTTAACAAATAGACTTTTTGAAGAAAAACGTCTTATTTATTTTAAAAAAATAAATACTAAAAAATATAAATAAACCAATTTTTATTTGCTATTTTTATCACTTCAATAAGCTAAAATTATAAATATTTCAATAAATGATAAACTTCGATTTTTCAGAAGAACAATTGGCAATTAGAGATGCCGCAAGAGATTTCGCACAAAGAGAACTCCTGCCAGGAGTAATAGAAAGAGACGATGCGGAATATTTCCCTCAGGAACTTGTAAAAAAAATGGGAGAAATGGGTTTCTTAGGTATGATGGTTTCAGAAAAATATGGAGGTGGGGGCCTCGACACCGTTTCGTATGTGCTGGTGATGGAGGAGCTTTCAAAAATAGACGCTTCAGCATCCGTAATAGTTTCGGTAAATAACTCATTGGTTTGCTGGGGGTTAGAAAATTATGGCAATGATTTTCAAAAAGAAAAATACCTGAGAAAATTAGCCACTGGTGAAAACGTGGGTGCTTTTTGTCTATCAGAACCTGAAGCTGGCTCAGATGCCACCTCACAACGAACTATTGCTGAAGACAAAGGTGACCACTATCTTTTGAACGGAACCAAAAACTGGATTACAAATGGCGGAAGAGCCGACACCTATTTGGTAATGGCACAAACCAATCCAGAATTGGGCCATAAAGGAATAAATTGCTTAATAGTTGAAAAAGGAATGGAAGGGTTTGTCATCGGAAAAAAAGAGCGAAAACTAGGTATTAGAGGCTCAGACACTCATTCGTTGATGTTTACAGATGTAAAAGTGCCAAAAGAAAATCGGATTGGGGCCGATGGGTTTGGTTTTAAATTCGCAATGTCTACCTTAAATGGTGGCCGAATTGGCATTGCCGCTCAAGCACTTGGCATAGCATCTGGAAGCCTTGAACTATCATTACAATATTCAAAAGAAAGAAAAGCTTTTGGAAAGCTAATTAATGAATACCAAGCCATTTCTCATAAATTGGCTGATATGGCCACTAATATTGAAGCTGCAAGATTACTTTGCCTACAAGCTGCATTAGATAAAGATGCGGGAAGAGACTATGTGAAATCGGCAGCAATGGCAAAGCTGTTTGCCTCAAAAGTAGCGATGGATTCGAGTATTGAAGCCGTACAAATTCACGGTGGCTATGGATATGTAAAAGAGTTTCATGTGGAAAGGTTAATGCGTGATGCAAAAATCACACAGATCTATGAAGGCACCTCAGAAATACAAAAATTAGTAATTGCTCGAGAAATACTTAAATAATGGTTTTATCCAATATTCAAAATTTATTAGAATTAACTTAAAACCTAATAAAATAAAATAAATTTCAAAAACTTTTTATAATTATATTTGGAAATATACAGCGATTTATTAGTTTTGTACAATAAATTGGAAAAATCCAATTTGTTGAAAACTTTTTAAATTAGAATTTTAGATTTAAAATCCAATTTATTGAATATTTTTCTGACTAGAATTTTAAATCTAAAAGTACACAAATATTGTTAATTGAAAATATTCTTAACAAATCCTAGATTCTAATTAAGCATTGGACTCAAACACCAAAAAAAATGGAAGACTATAATAAAATAATTGAATCATTAGGAGTAAAATTCATCAAGGCCAGAAACCTAAGGATAATTCAGCCCATCAAAATAAAAAACTATTATGATGTGGAAAACTCACTTTTGATATTATACAGAGGTGAAGTTTATTTAGGTGAAGAACAAACTCGAGTAGAAGAAGGAGACATGTTATTTATACCTGGTGGTAAGCAAGTAACCATAACTTATGGTGCTCCTGATAGACCAAAAATCGTGAACAATGAAGAGTTTATGACTCATCGTGAATTGTACATGGATTACAACAGAGAAATAGCTAAAATTGGTGAATTGGACAATTCATTTGGAATGATTTCATTTGAAGCCAAGGTATTTGATTCTGTTAACTTTTTTACTTCTCTTGATATTCCCCCGTTTATAATCAAAAAAGAGGAAAAGCTTTCAACTGCCATCAAAGAAATTTTGATAGAGGATATGAACGAGACAGTTGGAAAAGGCCGTGTAATAAAAATAAAGACAGAGGAGCTTGTAATTGAGGTAATTAGATACATTTTGGAGCATCGTTTGTTTGTTGAGCAATTGGCTACAAACAGCACTTACTTCAAAGACCCTCGCTTGATTGATATTTTTGCCTTTATAAAAGACAATATTGGCGGCGACCTTTCAAATAAAGTATTAGCGAATGTTGCCAATGTTTCTGAGGATTATGTAGGGCAGTATTTCAAAATGTTAACAGGCATAAATCCGCAAGATTATATTGAATACCAGCGTATGGAAGCTGCGGTAGGCCTATTGCGTACTTCTAAGAAAAGCATAAGGGCAATTGGTGCCGACGTTGGCTACAAGGATACAGCTTACTTTTGCCGCCGCTTCAAAATGATGTTTGGAATTCCGGCTGGTAAAATGAGGCGTCGTGAATCATTAATGAATGTATAATCGTTTGAATATAAAATTTTTATAGTATAAATGAGCAAATTGATTTGCTCATTTTTTTTGCTATTTTTGAAAATGATGAGATACTATTTGCAAATAGTATTTGTTTTAGCGTTTATTCAAACCACAATTTCTCAGGTCCTAATCTTGCAATTAACGTAAATTTCTTATGGATTCTACTTACAAACAGATATTGAATTGGCCGGTGATTCCAGGCTTTTCATATCGCAAATGGATTGGAAAATAATGATCTAAGAAAACGGACTTGTAAATCAAGTGCCTTTTTTATACATTACAAACAAAAAAATGGGGCTGAATATCAAGGTATTTTTGCCTTTTGTATCAACCAAATTTTGTTCAAAACGGGTATATTTATGTTCAACTTCTTATCCCTGGCAATGAACACTCAGGGTATTTACAGGCTAATTATACTGCTTCTAAAAACTTAGGTTGGCGGTGTTATGAGGAAACTCATATTTATACCCCAGCCAACTGTTTGGAGCAACCTAATTTTATTTCACCTATAATTGACTTTGCTGGTTTCGACAACAACAACTAGGCAAGCGCCTCATTAATAGTTGGTTATGCTTATAGAGGAAACCACTATCCTAATTTGAAAGGTTGGTATATTTACGCTGATTACACACAAGGTAAGTTTTGGACCTTAATAGCAGAAAACTCAGCAATTTCATTTTACATTAAAAGTACATTAATCATTAATAATATTTTACAAAGTATTGCGCTAACAAATCCTGTAAGTTTTGGGCAAGCCGCCTCTGGTGAATTATACGTTATCATTTTTGATGTCAAACTTTTTAAATTTACTGATTCAAGCACACCTTTACCTTTAAATTTAGTAGCATTTTCCGCAAAAAAGTCGCTTTATAACGAAGTTGCACTTACTTGGAAAACTACTAGCGAAAGTGATTTTTTGCATTTCGAAATGCAAAAAAGTGCAAATTCTTAAAATTTTAATTCACTTGGAATAGTACAATCTAATGGTGTTAATACCAATGAAAGCAATAAATATAGTTTTGA
>JANMZR010000421.1:0-4425 GCA_031383555.1 Cytophagaceae bacterium
TTTTTGATTTCAATAATAATTTAACATTTGAAAATATTCTTATGCTTTATTTCACCTTCAAAAGCCCGTTTTCATAAACAATTTTGCCGTTTACCATTGTTAAAATACTTTCGGTACCCATAATTGCGGGTAAGGGAATATTAAATATATTTTGAGATAAAACCGCTAAGTCAGCCACTTTTCCTACTGTTAAAGTGCCTTTGTTTTTTTCTTCCAATTCGGCATAGGCCGATGTGCGAGTATAGGCAATTACGGCTTGCTCACGGCTTACTGCTTCCGTAGGGCGAGCAGGATGCATAGCAGCCAACATAATATTTAGAAATGGGTTAAAAGGGCCATCGGAGCCTATCGCTAATGCTATATCGTTGTTCAATAATGTTTTCATTGCCATTCCATGAGTTGGTGGTGGCCCCATAGGCAAACCTTCCATAGGTGCAAAATGAGTAGGGTTTTGTACAATAATTACTCCCATTTTCTTAGCTTTTGCAAGATATTCAGGCGAATAATCAATTTCATCGCCATGCTCAAACCTTGGACGAAGTGGTTTCCAATTTATTTTTGTACTTTCCATCAAATCTAATAATGTCCCAATCGATTTATCGCCGCCAATATGAAACATTATTTGATCGTGCCGCTGGGTGGCTTCTAAGCACATTTTTTTAATTTCAGTTATCGAATAGTTCATTCTTCCATGCCAATCAGGGCGATTTGGATAGGCCTCAAAATGTTCAGCACCACCTTCTATAGGAGTACCTTCCAAAAGCCATTTTGTGCCAGAAACAGTTAATAAGGGCAACTCTTTGATTGTTTTTGGTAAATTTTTTCCTGGAATACTCAAGCTTCCGTCATTATTCATATCTCCCCAGCGGATTAACCGAAGTCGAAATGGTAAGCCAGCTTTTTTCCAAATTTTCACATAATCATTAGCTGTTACACCATGGCACATATTTTGATAACTAGTAACGCCAAATTTCAAAAGTTGTTGGGTAATGCCTTGTAAGTTTTTTACCAATTTTTCCTCATTTCTGATACTTGAAAATTTCGGATAACTGGTGTGTGGATTGTAAGCATTTTTTTCAAAAGCCTTTCCAGTTAAGGTTTTATTATCAGCTAACCTTTCATAAAAACCACCTTTTGGGTCAGGCTGAGTTTCTGAAATACCCATTTCTGTGAGTCCTAAAGTATTAAAAAGGCCAACATGGCCCCACCAACTCATCAATCTAATGGGGTGTTTGGTCGTAATTTTATCTAAAACAAATCTTGTAGCTTCAGGCGAATTGGCAACAGTAGGCCCGATTGATGCTTTAATCCAACGACCAGCGGGTGTTTTTGCGACTATATTTTGGATAGAATCTAAAACCGTTTGCCACGATGGATCCCTACCCACAAAATTGATTGTGGTGGCATCAAATCCGTCTGGCAAATGGTTATGAGCATCATTAAAGCCAGGTACTACTAGTTTTCCGTCCAAATCAAGCCTTTTGGTGGTTTTTTGTGCCAACTTTTCAATGGTTGTTGTTTTGCCGATTGCTATAATTCTCCCATTTTTTATGGCTAATGCTTCCACATATAATTGAGTAGTATCCGAAGTAAATATTTTCCCGTTGGTTAATATCAAATCAGGCTTTTGTGCGTTTGCTATTATTGTTATTTGCAAAAACAGAAAGGTTTTTATTAGGTTTTTCATTTTTTTGGTTTTTCTTTTTCTCTTTTTTTTTTTAAAATAAATTCTGCACAATTTCCCGCCCTATTGCTTGCCAGACAGAAGTATTTCTGGATAGCCATATCAGATGGATAATTACTAGAACAACAAGAATGACAATATATGGCCTGTAATTCTTATTGTTTCGGTAATCGAAAACTATAAAACAAATGACAATTGACATTGCAACATAATCAGAAATGGCAAGGCCCGATTCTGCCATTCCAAAGAAAATAAACAACGCTCTGCTAAGGCCAGGATTTATCAGTAACAATGATGTGCCAATCATGTATCGCATATGAATTGGAATATTTCTTTTATTTGCAATTGCCAACAAGTAAAAAATAGTAAAAGCTATTATGGAAGTTATGCCAGTAATAGTACCTATGGCGTCTTTTTCAGTGGCTGTTATAAGGTTTTTCTATAATAAAATGTTTTTGTTACTAAGAAAATGCAAACCAAAAGCAATGGAACAATAAAGTAGGATGCCTTGCCAATTGTTCTGTGAATTTTATAAAGCTTTCTTTTGATAAGTATCGGCTGGATAATTAAAAACAAGATCCAAGTAAGCATTAATACACCATGTGAGTGCTGAATATAATTATAGCTACTGCTACCCCAATAACCTCCTTCGAAAGTTGGGAAATAGATTAAGTAAGACTTATAAAATCCCCAAATAATTATAATGAATACTCCAACAAAAAAGAGATGGATGTTTTTGTATATTTTTTCCATTTTGCTAAATTTATTTTACGAGTAAAATATTACTTACAAACTACATTCGCATGCCTAAAACTCAACCGCCAATTACCATCTTTTAGAAGCCAAATATTTGTATATCTGCGATTTGTGATGGTATCGTCCATATTAGTAACTATTTCATTGCCCATTGATATGGCCATTGTTTCCGTTACATTAAGCTCCTCAATGTTTCTAATAATTGCCTTATGTTTAATTATTCCTTCTTTCAGAAGTTTGGTCAGTAAATTTGAGCTTTTATTTATTCGATTTATTGGTGAATTTACGACTATGTCATTGGCCCAAATTTTATTTAGTGCCACATAGTCTTGAGCAATAAATGATGTAGTTTCTCTTTTTTCCATTTCTCGGATTTTTTCTTTCAATTGGTCAATGTCCGCAGGACTCTGTGAGGTTTTTTGCGCATTTGATTGAAATATTCCAAAAAATAGGATTAGAAGAATTAGTTGTTTTTTCATTAGGGCTGTTGGTTAAAATTTTCAATAAATAACTCAAAAAGTACTAGCATGGCGTATAATTCTTTGCCAATTACCTTCACGCAACACCCATACTTCTGTAAATCGGCGTTCATGGGGTTTGCCAGCATCGGCTCGGTTGGCATCTGTTGTTGGTGTTACATTTTCTTTGCCTGCCACAATGGCCACATTGTCGCCTTCCATTGCAAAATGTTCAATAGTTTTTTCAAATTTGCTATATTTAATTATACCAGCTTTTACACGTTCTATCATTTTTTCTTTACCTATCATTTGGCCAAAAGGATTTGTAATAACCAAGTCATCGGGATTGAACTTGCGCATTGCTACCGTGTCTTGGGTTAAAATCAGTTTTTCATGGTAGTTATAAAGGCTGTCAATGGTTTTATACACGGTTAATTGATTGTCATTTAGATTAAATTTATTTGCATAAATTGGCTTTGGTACACCAAAAAAATCTCTAATTAGTTTATTAACTTTCTGAGGAGCTTCTATATGAGGTAAGTGTCCAATATTATTTAGAATTTCTAATTTAACATTTTTAAGATTTTTAGCAATAAGCTCTGCGTTCAGGTTAATTGGAGAAACTTTGTCTTCAGCACCAGCAATTAAAAGAGTGGGCATAGTCGCCTTTTTAGCAATTAATTCAGGATAGTGGTCTTCCGAAAGTAAGAAGTTTACACTTTTCATAAACATAATTGGATTTACTCCCCTCATCCCACTTCTTGCTAATTCAACGAGTTCAGGTGATGGATTGGGGGCTAATAATGCTTCTACTCGTTTATTTGCAAAAGCATATTCCCCATCTTTAATTTGGTCATATCTAAAATTGATTGTTTTAATCCTTTCTTCATAAGAAACATTTCTTTTTCCTGCTGAAGGTCCTACCAAAGCCATTTTAACTACTTTTTCAGGGTAATAAAAGGCAAAGCTTTGCGCTACCCTGCTGCCAAAAGAGTTACCCACTAAATCCACTTTTTCGAGCTTCAAGGCAGTTATGAAGTCAAGCAATGCATCAGCATAGTCTTTGGCAACAGGATAATTTGTTTTCAATTCACTAGAAAGCATATACCCTGGTGCATTCCAAGCAATTACTCTATAGGTGTCCGATAAATCATGCAACTGATATCGCCAGTCTACAGAACTGCCACCAAGGCCATGCATAGCAATAATTACTGGTGAATTTAAGCTGCCAGATTCCATATAACTCCACCTATCGCCAGTAAATTTTTCTTTGGCGACAACTCCAGCAAAGCTTAGTTCAGGAAGTGCTGGATAATTTGTTTGAGAAATTGCTGATAAATTTGAGATTGTCAGAATATAGCTGGTTAATATATATTTTGGGTAAGTAAGAAGTTGTTTGATTAAAGTTTTCATATGAATAGGGATTTTGTTCAATTGTAATTTGGTTTAGTATTTGTTTTTTTTCTTAGTCTAAAAAAAGGCTAGTTTTTATAGAGTTTTGTCGATTCATAACTTATGAATTTATAC
>JANMZR010000453.1:0-16235 GCA_031383555.1 Cytophagaceae bacterium
GCTCAAATGAGTGGCTTTTTTGAGATAAGAAAAAGCTCAAATGGAGCTGATGAACTGGCTTTATACATTGAAGCAACAGATAAAATCTGGTATTTTTTCTACTATAAAGGCACGGAATTGAGTATTGTGAGTTCTGACGACAATTTGAATGATGTCATTACTGCCAAAATGAATACAAAAGCCAAAGAAGGGGAATATCGGGTAATATTGGCAGATGAATTGGAGAAAAAAATATTCATTGATAACTTCAGAGCCAACTATAAAGTACCTAAAAAACCCGTCGCCAAAAAGGTGGATCCAGCTAAAAAAGTGATTAAAAAGGAGGAAGTGAAAGAGGGATTTTGAGTTGAATATTAGGGAATTGGTTATTGGCGAATTGCTTTGTAACAATAAAACCACAAATAACCTATCGCTTTGTGTAAATAAAACCTTAAATAACCTATCGCTTTGTGTAAATAAATAGCGAAATAACCTATCGCTTTGTGTCATAAATAAATAGTAAATGGTATCGCTTTATGTTAATATATTCGTATATTTGCTATCGCTTTATGTAAATAGATAGTATGATAATAAGAAATATTTTACCAGAATTAGAAAAATGGAAGGCTTCAGATACTCGTAAACCATTGATTATCAGGGGTGCAAGGCAAGTTGGCAAAACTACCACTACCAACGAATTTGGCAAAACGTATGCACAATATATTTACCTCAATTTAGATCGAAAAGAAGACGCTGAAATATTTGAAAATTATGGGCAATTTTCACAGCTGGTTGAAAACATATTTTTTCTCAAAAATAAATCGATAGATAAGCACGACACCTTGATATTTATTGATGAAATACAGGCCATGCCAGAGGCCATCAATTTACTCAGGTATTTTTATGAAGACTACCCACACCTACACGTAATAGCTGCGGGTTCATTATTAGAGACCATTCTGAATGAAAAAGTAAATATCCCCGTTGGCCGTGTGGAGTATAAAGTGATGCGGCCGATGGCATTTAATGAATATTTGGGGGCAATGGACGAGCAACAGGCGTTAGAACAGTACAATAAAATACCTATTGATCCATTTGCACATCAAAAATTAATGGTTTTATTTCGCAATTATACACTTATTGGCGGCATGCCTGAGGTTGTAAAAGTATATGCCGAAAACCGAAATCTGACCAAATTAACTCGTATTTATGAGTCGCTGCTGGAGTCGTATATGAATGATGTGGAAAAATACGCCCGAAACAGTGCAATGGTGAATGTGATTAGGCATGTGATAAAAACTATGGGCACAGAGGCCAACAACCGCATAAAATTTGAAAAGTTTAGTAATTCAAATTACAATAGCCGAGAGGTTGGCGAGGCCATGCGCACCCTGCAAAAGGCATTTTTACTTCAATTGATTTACCCTAGCATTTCTACCACTTTCCCATTACAAAATGATTATAGAAAATCGCCCCGCTTGCAAATATTAGACACTGGCCTGATGAATTTTTTGGCAGGTATTCAAAAAGAACTCGTGCTGTTAGAAAACATAGAAGCCGCCTATAAAGGTAAAGTGGCGGAGCATATTATAGGGCAGGAACTCCAAGCCATAAAGCATAATGTGGGCAATGAAATTCATTTTTGGACCCGTGAAAAAAAAGATGCCGATGCCGAAATAGACTATATTTATGGTTACGAAGGCAAAATATTCCCTATTGAGGTAAAGTCGGGTGCCACGGGCACATTGCGATCGCTTCACAATTATATGGATATTTGCCCACATTTTTATTCCATAAGAATATTTGGCGGAGAAATTTCAGTGAATACACTAACCACGCAAAAAGGTAAGCAATTTTATTTGCTAAACTTGCCCTATTATCTGGCTGGCAAAATTGAGCAGTATTTAGAATGGTTTATGGGGAAATATCCAAGTTGAAATTTCAAATTTCTACTTCAATATTTGGATTAATTTTCTGCAAATCCCCAATAAATTCAGCCTTATTTTCAGGAGAAATAATTACAGTATCAAAAAAACTATATCTTACTGCGGGCTTTTCATTATAACTAATTTCAATTCTATCCATAGAATTAGCGGGTGCCTTTTCCCAGCTGCTTGACTTTATAATTTTTTTTATTGCCTTTATATCTATTTTCAAATTAACCAAAATACTACTTTTTACAATAAGTGTTTCATCATTAATAGTATAATTAGTTGAAAATAAAATACTTATAATAAAAACGGCTACCAATAAAGTAACAATAATTGGCATTAAACCTCCTTTATTTATGAAAAAAATCAAAGTGAAAAGAATTGGTAGAAGAGTTAAAACTAAAAATAAATTATCAATTTTCGATTTAAATACCTTTCCCATAGTTTAAGAATTTAACTGTTCAATCAAACCTTTATATTCCTTCCTAAACACCTCAAATTCTACTTCCATTACGGGTATTTCTTCGGCCAAAAACTCAAAATCATCCACCTTAGCTTTTAGTTCAATAAACTTGACAACTTCATGTAATTTGGCTAAACCCAATGTGCCTGCATTGCCTTTGAGGGTATGTAATTCGGATTTTACGGTTTTGAAATCGCCCAATTCAAATCCTTTTTTAGTATTATTTATTTGTTCAATCGCCTCATTTTCAAACTCTTCCATTACAGATGCTACCATTTCGGCACCCGCCAATTCTTTTAATTGATTAATAACAGCCATGTCAAAAATAGGGACGGTAGATGTTAGTTGCTTGATGTTCGATGTTAGTTTGTGGTTGGTAGTTTGTGGTTTGTTAACATATAAATCATCATTTCTAACTTCTAATTTCTCACCCCTAACATCTAACATCTCATGCCTAGCATCTACTTTCTCCGCAACTTTTTCAATCAAAATCTGAGCTCTGATAGGCTTTGGCACATAATCGTCCATACCGTTGGCAATAAACCTAGCACGGTCTTCTTTCATGGAATAGGCCGTCATGGCAATAATTGGCGGTAGGTTTAAGCCTAATTTACGGAGTTCAATTGTTGTTTCAATGCCGTCCAAATCCGGCATTTGTATATCCATAAATACAACATCAAGTTGTTTATTTTCGCCGTAATAAGCTATCACAAAATCAATTGCCTCTCTTCCGCTTGAGGCAGTAAAGACCTCACAACCCGACTTTTTCAAAATTTCAGATGCCACCTTTCTGTTTACCGCATTGTCATCCACCAATAGACAAACTGGTTGATAGGTTTTAAAATAATTTGAAATAACAAACTCATCAGACTCTTTTCTTTCTAATATAGGGCTTATCAGCGTTTCTTTGAGCTCAACCGTAAACCAAAAAGTACTGCCTTTTCCCCAGTCTGATTGCACACCAATTTGGCCTTTCATCATTCTACAAAGTTCTTTCGAAATAGCTAGCCCAAGGCCCGTTCCACCATATGATTTTTTGGTAGAATTGTCGACTTGGCTAAATGCATTGAACAACATTTTTAGATTGTCTTCGGTAATTCCGATGCCAGAGTCTGTAATTTCTACTTTAATTTGATTGAATTTTCCGTTTTTATTAATAACCGAAGCCTTAATTTTCACCTCACCATTTTCAGTAAATTTTAATGCATTTGAGGTCAAATTAGATAATATTTGTAGCAATCGGGTCTCGTCTGCTATTACAAAATTGGGTAAATCATTCGCCAGATCTAAAATCAACTTATTCCCTTTTTGATTGGCAACTTGAAAAAACAGCGACTGTAACTTATCAAATACTTCCTTCAACACGATTGGCGCTTCATGCAATTCCATTTTGCCCGCCTCAATTTTTGAAAGATCCAAAATATCATTCAAAATATTCAATAATGTTTGAGATGATTTTTTTATCGTTTGTACATAATCTTTTTGCTCAGGCTGAAGTGGGGTGTCATTGAGTAAGTCGATCATACCAATAACTCCGTTCATAGGCGTGCGAATTTCATGGCTCATATTAGCCAAAAAGCTCTCTTTTACTTTCAATGAGCGTTCGGCATCTTCTTTAGCTTTTAACAATTCACGAGCCGATTTTTTCAAATCGGAAATATCTCGAGCTACGCCTTCAATAGATTCTGGCACTCCATTTTCATCACGTATTACCCTCATATTCAGCATATAATCTCGTATTTCACCAGATTTTACACGTAAACTTGTCTCAAAATTTGCAACAATTTTTAATTTAAATAGAAGTTTCAACATTTTTTCTGAAACCAAATTATCAGTGAAAAATATATTGATATGTTTATTCATGAGCTCCTCAGGCGCATAACCAGTTTTAGAATAAACAGAAGGACTCATCATTATTATCTCACCTTTTGTATTGGTTCTACAATACACATCTTGAAACGACTCAAAAATGTCACGGAACTTTTCTTCCGATTCTTGCAATGCCAATTCAGCGTT
The DNA here is from genome assembly GCA_031383555.1 of Cytophagaceae bacterium. Lineage (GTDB taxonomy): Bacteria > Bacteroidota > Bacteroidia > Cytophagales > Spirosomataceae > JANMZR01. The sequence continues at coordinate 4,390 of JANMZR010000453.1, forward strand.
TTTCTTTGAGGTAATATCTCGTGCAATACCAGAAACCTCTTCAATAGCGCCATCAGAAAGGAAAATGGGGTTTAAATAAACTTCCAGCCAAATGTTTTCGTTTATATCGCTATCTAGCTGAACCTCAAAGTATTTGGGAGTTCCTTTAAACGCTTCCTTGTACATTTCCTCCAATATTTTTCGGTTTTGTGTGCCAACCAATCTGAATCCAAATTTCTCTGTACTAAAGTTTAATTGTGGGCTTATATTGAGTTGTTTTTTCATCAAATCACCATAATTTTGGTTGAAAGACGTCAACAATAATCGCTTGTTTACCGACCACATTATATGCGAACTTGAGTCGAAAATTGCATTTAACCTAGAGGTTTGTTTACTCAAATTATCCTCAGCTTGTTTTCTAGCTATAGCGATGGCGATTTGGCCCGATATAAATTCCAGTAATTCTAAGTCACGAATATCATATTTGTTTTGACGCTCGTACGACTTTACGCCAATAATTCCAGTTACTTTATTATCGACCCGTAAAGGCACACAAAGCATTACTTTTGGCACTTCGCCATACAAATAAATCTCTTTATTTTTTGCCAATGTTTGTATGTCATCATCAGTGAGCATCAATGGTTTATTAGCTGCAATAGCATATTCGGTAAGCCCATTACCTAGCCTTCTTTTTGTAAAATGTAGGCGACTGTCAAAATATTCATCTAAATAATAGGGGAAATAAAGGAAACTGGTTGAAGGATCATATTGGGCAATAAAAAAGTTTTTTACATCAATCAAAGTGCTCAATTCTTCATGAATTCTTTTATAAAAATCGTCTAAATTCACAGATTGAATAGTAGCTTGAGCGATGGAATAATAGAGATTTTGGGCCCGCTCGGCACGTACTTTCGAGGTGGAGTTATGTAAAATACAACGAAAAGCAACAGGCACGTCGTTTTCAAATCGACAATTTACTGAGCCAGAAAGATAGATCCGCCGACCGTCTTTCCTCCTGAAAACCGTTTCAAAATCTGGAATGCGCTCGCCTCGTTCAATTTTGTTAAATTTCTCAAAGGTTTCTTCCAAAAAATCAGGATGTACGATGTCACGAATATTTAGTTTGGCAACTTCATCCGACTGAAACCCGAGTATTTCTCGCCATGCTTTATTCACAAAAGTGAAGCGACCATCAAGGCTCAAAATTTGAATTAAGTCGGAGGTGTTATCTACCAAATCCTGCAATTGGCCGTTTGATCGACTCAAAGCATCAGCGGTGAATTTTCGTTCGGTTACGTCTTCACCGATAATGGTCATAGCCGTAATCTGCTCACTCTCAGTGCTAAAGATAGTGGTATTCATTTGTACCGATCTTATTTGGCCTGTTTTTGTGAGAAAAGTTCTTACTTTTTGGTCAAATACACCTCCGTTTTTTAAAGCGACTTCAAAAGCTTCCTTTCGGGCTTCTTGTTCATCTAAAGGCACGAAATTATCAAAGAAATTTTTCCCTTTAATTTCTATAGAATCCCATCCGAGGGTTTTTTCAGCAAAGGAATTTATAAAAGCTATTGTGCCATCGTTTTCAATTATCATGCCTATCAAATTGAGTCGATTAAGTGTATTTTTTATACTAAAACCGCCCGATTGGCTTCCATTTTTTTCAAAATCGAAAGGTAAATTTTCAATTATATCCAGCTCCTTTTTTAGGTGCTTTATTTCTGCTAAGAGTTCTTCTTTATTTTTATGCGACCAACGCATGGTTTTAGATTTTAGATTTTAGATTTTGGATTTTAAACCCAAATAAAAACTTTTTAAAAATGATTTATTAAAATTCAACCCTAAAAAGTCAAAAAACTGGCAATAGTGAGCGTTCTGACATTTAATAAAACAAATTACGAAAAAATCGATGTAATTTTAAAGTCAATATAATTTAAATATGAAGGTACGTGCGAAAAAGAGCCTTGGGCAACATTTTTTAAAAGATTTGGATGCAGCTCAAAAAATAGTGGACGCAGCAACAGGTTTTGGTGGGTATAAAAATATTTTAGAAATAGGACCAGGCATGGGAGTACTTACCCAATATCTTTTACAAAGAACTGATATTGAAACTACTGTGGTAGAACTTGATCGAGAATCAGTTGAATATTTGTTGAAAAACTTTAAAAATTTACCACCTGAAAATATACTATCGGCTGATTTCCTAAAATTAAATTTATTTGAGTTATTTGAAGGGAAAAACTTTGGAATTATCGGTAATTTCCCCTATAATATTTCATCAATGATTTTCTTTAAAGTACTGGAAAACAAACACTTGGTAAATGAAATAGTATGCATGTTACAAAAAGAAGTAGCCGTTCGAATTGCCTCGGGACCTGGCAAAAAAGACTATGGTATTTTGAGCGTACTTTTACAAGCATTTTATGATATTGAATATTGCTTTTCGATTGGTCCTGAGGCCTTTATTCCTCCACCAAAAGTAAATTCGGGTATCATTAGATTGACAAGAAATAAGGTTGAAAAGCTTGATTGTGACGAAAAAACGTTTTTTTCCATGGTAAAAATGGGCTTTAACCAACGCCGCAAAACTTTAAGAAATGCCTTAAGAGCTTTGCAATTACCTGAAAATGAGTTGCTCAACAAACGTGCTGAACAATTGGCAGTTTCAGACTTTGTTACATTAACAAAATTGACAGAAGCAGTCCGATTATCTCAGATGGAGGGTTAATTTTAACTAAATTTCCGTATTTTTGTATTAATTCTAAATGAAATTTCCATCCGTTCGAAATTGAAAAATTTTGAACAAAACCACCAGTTTTTCAAAAATGGAAAAGAGCATACTCCAGCACGAAGCATTTGACCTTACCAAAGATTTTATTGAAAAATTAAGAGAAAATATTGCTCATAATAATTCAATGGAAATAAAGGACTTACTTGAAGACCTTTACCCCGCTGATATTACCTCAGTTTTAGATGAACTTGATGGCCCCGAGTGTCATTATATTATTGGTTTACTTGACACCGAAATATCTGCTGAGATAATTAGTAATTTGGATGCCCCTGAGCGTAAAAAGCTCTTTAAAAATTTCACCTCTCAAGAAATTGCCGAATACGTAAATATTATTGACTCTGATGATGCTGCTGATATATTGAATGAGCAGCCATTGGTTATAAGAGAAGAAGTAATTGCGCATTTGAAAGATCGAGAACAAGCAAGGTTTATCTTAGATTTAATCCATTATGACGAAGATTGTGCAGGAGGCCTGATGCAAAAAGAATTGGTGAAAATAAATGTGAAGCAGTCTGTTACAGAATGTGTTGAGGAAATAAGACGACAAGCTGAAGATGTTGAAAATGTGCATTCCGTTTATGTGGTTGATGATGAAGGTATATTGCTTGGAAGGGTTTCGTTAAAAAAAATAATTTTAGCTAAAAGAGGGTCAAAAATTGCTGACATATACACTGATGATATCGTATCAGTAAAAACCTCAGCTACTGGTGAAGAGGTAGCAGAAATTATGCAAAAATATGACTTGGAGGCTGTTCCAGTAGTAAATATCCAAAACCGACTTTTAGGGCGAATCACAATTGATGATGTGGTCGATTTTATTACAGAACAAGCCCAAGAAGATATTTCGGCCATGGCCGGTATTTCGGAAGTTGTGGAAGAAGACGACTCCATTTGGATGCTTGTGCGCTCTAGATTGCCTTGGCTTTTAGTGGGTATGACAGGCAGCTTTTTAGCAGCCAAAATTATCGAACAATTCAGTGATCAAGTATCATTAATACCTGCTTTGGCTGCTTTTATACCCTTGATTGGTAGCACAGGAGGCAATGTTGGTATTCAATCATCGGCCTTAATTGTGCAATCATTGGCCGATAAATCTGGCATTGATACGGCACTTGGTGAGCGGTTGAAAAAGGTAGTAATTGTGGCTTTAATCAATGGGTTAATTGCAGCTGCATTTGCATTTTTAGGCACTTTATTATTACAACATAGGGAAAATATATCATTAGTAATGAGCCTCTCTATTTTTTCAATTGTGATGCTAGCCTCACTCATGGGCACTATTACTCCGCTGGTTCTCAATCGTTTAAAGATTAACCCTGCGATTGCATCAGGTCCTTTTATAACAACAACTAATGACCTTTTGGGTTACGGAGTGTATTTTATGATTGTGTATTGGTTGCTGGGTTAAAGCCCACTAACCCCCGAAGGAGGAATTCAAAACAAGAAAATGATTGCAGTAATTCAAAGAGTTTCAGAAGCTTCAGTATCAATTGACGGCCAAATAAAAGGCCAGATAAATCAAGGTTTTTTAGTGCTTTTGGGTATAACTCATCCTGACAATGAAGATGATTTGGATTGGGTATCCAAGAAAATAATTGGCCTACGAATATTCTCAGATGAGGAAGGGAAAATGAACTTGGATTTGGCTTCAGTAAAAGGTAATATATTGTTAGTCAGTCAGTTTACATTACATTCTAGTATTAAAAAAGGGAATAGACCCAGCTTTATTGAGGCTGCCCGACCTGAAATTGCCATTCCACTTTATGAGAGAATGATTGAAAAGCTCTCTATTGAATTGGGGGGAAAAATAGAAACTGGAATATTTGGTGCTGATATGAAAGTTTCTTTGGTAAATGATGGACCAGTTACCATAATAATTGATAGTAAAAATCGGGTATAATAAATAAAAACCAAATCAAATGACCTTACAAGAAGCTCAAAATCAGGTAGATAGCTGGATAAAAACAGTTGGAGTTCGGTATTTCAATGAGCTTACCAATATGGCTATGCTTACTGAAGAGGTAGGTGAAGTAGCACGAATAATTGCTCGCAGATACGGTGAACAATCTGAAAAAGAATCAGATAAAAATAAGGATTTGGGTGATGAAATGGCCGATGTACTTTTTGTGTTAATCTGCCTAGCCAACCAAACAGGTGTTAATTTGACCGATGCTTTAGAGAAAAATATGGAAAAAAAGTCGATTCGTGATGCACTGAGGCATCACGAAAATGAAAAGTTGAAATCTTGAAAGATAAGGCATCACGAAAATAAAAAGTTGAAACTTGATATTTTTATTGTCAAAAATTCTCTCAAAAACTATTTCTTAAATACCCTCAACTCAGTCAAAACTGGATTCAATTTTTTAATTGCTTCTAAACTTACATTAAACTCCGTATCCCCTGAAATACTTTGGTATGCTGCATCAGTAATTTTATTTTGAGCATAATCAGAAAATCGGCCAGTAAGCCTCTGATTATCAAGCTTCCCTCCCTCCCAACTCACTATATGTCCACCGTAGTCCCATCCAAAGCCTGAAATGGTAAAGGCTTTGCCATTTAATGCGAGTACTTTATCGAGATTTTGCCCGGCTTGTAAGCCAGATTTAGAATGCCATTTACCGTTATAACCAGTTGAATCACAATTAATTACAACATCTTTAAGTAAATCAAATTTCTCTTTTTCAGCCCAATAAAGCTTTACTTCTTCTTTGTTTTTTGGAAAAAGAATAGATACATTTATTGTGGTACCTTCAGGCCCTGCTATCAAACTATCCTTTTTCAAATTGGTCTTTCCAAATTTTTTCTCAATTGCTTCAAAAGTTTTCAAAGCTAAAATATCCTCGAGCACATAATTGCTATCCAATTCTGAGATAATCAGTTCTTTTTCAGTAGCTTGTGATGATTCATTCGATTTTTTCTTGCAGGACCAATTTGCAAAAATTGAAATTAGAATTAAACTAACAATAAGTATATTTTTCATTTTATAAAGCAGGATTTTTCACAAAAATAAGCGCATTTTTTACTAAAAACCAAAAGATTGAACAAAATTAGAGCAAATTGAAATCATTTTCGGATATTTGAATTTTATTTTTTATAATAATCTTTTTCCCAGATGCTATATTTCAAAACCACCATTATTTGCTTAATTTTCAGCCTGTCCTTATATACTTCTCTTTTTTCCCAAGTTCCAAACAATTTAAAAACTGAAAACCTGGATAAACCTAAAGGTATTATGGTGGCAAAGCCTAAGTTTTCCTGGCAAGTGAAATTTCCAACGAAAACTGGTAAACAAACTGGTTATCAAATAATTGTAGTAAGTAACGAAGCTGGTTTAAAAAAAAATATTGGAGATATTTGGGATAGCAAAAAAGTGGTATCAACACAAACAGAAAATGTTGAATATAATGGTAAAGCGTTAGAATCAGGTAAAAAATATTTTTGGAAAGTAAAAATTTGGAATGAAAAAGCCAAAGCAAGTGCTTGGAGTGTGGCGAGTTTTTTTGAAATGGGCGATTTGAATAAAGTAGAATGGCAAGCCAATTGGATTGGTAAAATTGATAGTGATAAAAAAGGTTTAAAAGCGCTCGACTTTCAAAAGGAGTTTAAATTGAGTAAAAGAGCAACCAAAATAAAAATTCATGCGGCGGGGCTAGGTGCCTATTCGCTTGTATTAAATGGCAAAAAAGTGGGTGATACCTATTTGGCAACTTCCATGGCAAAAATGTCGGACACCTTGTACTTTCAAACCTATGAGCTTGATCCTGAATCTATTAGCCCTGGCACTAATTTTATTTCCGCTACTGTGGGCAATGGCTTTTGGGGTTCTGGCAATGCACTAAAAATGGGTAGTTTTTTAAGCGAGGGGCCCAATAGATTACTTTTTCAGATGGAGTTGAGCTTATATGATGGTAGCTTGCAAACAGTTTCATCTGATGCCAGTTGGCAAGTACGCAATTCTGCCATTACTTCAAATTCAGTTTATTCTGGCGAAACTTATGATGGCCAATTGGAGTATAGTAAAGACTGGAAAAATGCTGATATTGTAGACGAGCTTCCTAGTAAAATCATATTTTTTGAAGCTGGCATCGCCAAAGGAAAAGAAAAAATAAGCAGCTTTTCCACAAAAAACAAATTGCTTTTGCCGAATAAAACCAATCAGCTGAAAATAACTCAAGAACTCAAAGCCATTTCAATAAAATCAACCAAAAAAAACCAATATGTTTTTGACTTTGGGAAAGTATTTACCGGATTTGTTCAACTTACGGTTGAAGGCAAAGCTGATAAAGAAGTGGAAATCACTTTCTCAGAGACATTGGATAAAAAGGGTTTTGTAGACCAGTCGGCAATGAAAATTAAGCCAAAAGATGTATATATTTTAAAAGGTTATAGTACTGAAATCTGGGAGCCAAAGTTTACGATTCACCAATTTCGTTTTGTGCAATTATCCGGCTATTCGGGCAAAGCAGATATCAATAGTTTGTTGGGAAAGGTAGTGGGGAATTAGTTTTATAGCAATTTTGACTTACTCTTAAATATTTCTTTATTCAAATTTTAAATGTTAAAACCATATGAAAACGTTTATCAAGCTTCTATTTTTTATAGTATTATTTTCAAGAAATTCATTTTCTCAAAACAATACCATTACCCCAGAAACTGCCCTCAAAAACTATATAAATAATAACGATAAAACGTATAATTGGGAGCAGAAAGACTCTATTGTTCTAGGTAAAACAAAGGTCTACCATATTTTGCTCACTTCGCAACAATGGCATAATATTATTTGGCGCCATCAGCTTACGGTTTTGGTGCCGTCAAAAGTTTCTTATCAAAATGCACTTCTTTTTATAACAGGTGGCTCCAATAAAGATATTCAGCCCAATTGGACAAAAGCTGATGGCCTTTGGCCTCCTTTGGCCGAAATTGCAGAAAAAAATCAATCAATTGTAGCTATTTTGAGACAGGCGCCAAATCAGCCACTATTTGGCGGACTTACCGAAGATGCTCTTATTTCACATACTTTAAATCAATTCAAGCAAGATAAAGATTATTCGTGGCCGCTTTTATTTCCGATGGTAAAGTCTGCGGTGAAGGCAATGGATGCCGTTCAAGATTTTTCTAAACAAAAACTTGAAAAAAACATACAAGATTTTACTGTTACGGGTGCCTCAAAACGGGGCTGGACTACCTGGCTTACAGCAGCTATTGACGACCCTCGTGTAAAGGCGATAGCTCCAATGGTAATTGATATGCTAAATATGCCTGCAACGCTCAATTACCAATTTGAAACTTATGGTGAATATAGTGAGGAAATTGAAGATTACGTTAAATTAGGGATTCCGCAGGGAGCTAGCTCGCCAAATGGGCAAAAAATAAATACAATGATTGACCCATTTGCATACCGAAGTAAGCTAACAGTACCCAAAATGTTGTTTATAGGTACCAATGATCCTTATTGGACGGTTGATGCTACTAAACATTATTGGTCGCAAATACCTGGCCAAAATATGATACATTATGTGCCAAATGCTGGACATAATTTGGGAGGAGGTAAACAGGCTTTTGAAACTTTGGGGGCTTTTTGGGGCTTAATTAAAAATAACGGAACATTACCAATCTGTAGCTGGAAAGTTACCGATACTGCACAAGGTGCAGAAATGGTTTTAGCAGCCGAAAACAAAGATTTGATTGAAGTTAACTTATGGGAAACGACCTCATCAGATAAGGATTTTCGAAACAATCTCTGGCTAAATAGAAAAATGAAATATGAAGATGCTAGCCAAATAAAAATTACAAAACCTTATCCTAAAAAGGGCAACCAAGCGTTTTATATCGATTTGAAATATCGTGATCCGAATGGCGGCTCGTATTCTGTTTGTAGTAGAATTTATGTAACTGATCATGAAAAATTATGGTAAAAATACTATATCCCCACCGTACCAAACCAGTTATTGACCAATTTAATTGTCTTTAAAAATAATTACATTCTTGGGATTATATTTCTATTAATCAAAGTAAAAGTAGGTAGATAATCTATAATAACTAACTATTAAAGATATTTATGCCAAAATTTTTAGAATGTTTAGATAAAAAGCTAATTATGTCTAATTTTACCCTCATAAGCTGTTCTTAATAACATATTTCCAACATTGATAAAAATCGTTTGCTTAATTGGGAATGCGTTATTGATATCAAATTGAACATTTTGTTCCCAAATACAAAAATAACATGTTTTTAAATAGTATAAAGGCCAAAAACTCAGGCATATTATTGTATGGCATTACTCCTCCCAAAGACCAAACCGACCCTGCAAGAGTAATTGAAATTGCTCAAAAGACGTTGGAAAGATTGCATCAGCTTGATATTGATGCACTTGTGGTTTATGATGTACAAGATGAAAGTGCACGAACAGATGAGGAGCGCCCATTTCCGTTTTTGAAAGCATTGGACCCGTTTGAATTTTCTCGTGACCACTTACATACACTTAGTATACCCAAAATTATTTATAGGCCAGCCGGAAAATTTACCAAAGAAGAGCTTGATATTTGGGTTGGTGACTTGGTGGCACATGGCTTTTTTCCAGTATTTGTTGGCGTGCCAGCTCCGGATTTTATTCCTTTAACTACTCTGAACGAAGCCTATGATATTTGGAGCAAACATCAAGAAATTTCAATTGTAGGTGCTGTAACTATTCCTGAGCGCCATGCAGTTTTGAACGATGAGCAGCATAGAATGTTGGATAAAATGAATAAGGGCGTGAGCTACTTCATAAGCCAATGTGTTTTTAACGTAGCTTATGCCAAGCAAGTAATTGACGATTTGGAGATTGCATGCGCCAGTTTGGGGCAAGATTTTCCAACTGTAATATTTACCCTAACAGCCTGTGGATCAAAGAAAACACTTCATTTTATGGAGTGGCTGGGCATTCATATTCCTGAAACTTTGAAGGAAGAATTATTAGCTTCAGAAAATATATTGAATCGTTCAGTAGAAGTTTGCCTCGAAATTGCCGATGAGCTTACCAGTTATTGCTCAGCCAAAAATATTCCTTTTGGCTTCAATATCGAATCTGTTGCCATCAGAAAAGAAGAAATTGAAGCTTCTATTATTTTGACTAATACGATTGGTGAGAAGTTGAAAAGCTTGGGGATAAGGAAATAGAATCCGGTATTTTCACCAATTAAAAAGACCTCAAAAAAGTTAATTTAAAGCCTATTTTACAATAATTTCAACTCTTCAATAAGATGTTGGGTAGTATAATTATCCTTAATGACAATATTGGCTCGGCTGTAAAACTGTTGACGGTAATTGTACTTTTCGGTAAGGGTTTCCAACAATTTTACAGCATCGGATTTATCTAATAATGGCCTATCGTTTTTTGTGGAATTGTAAATGCGCTCATACAAATTTTGTGGAGAAACATCAAGGTAAATTGAAACGCCGTTTGCCAAAATAAAGTCCATATTATCAAAAAAAACAGGTGCCCCACCTCCAGTTGATATTACTTTTTTCTGATTATGAATTATCGACTTCAAAAAGGCAGACTCTATTTCTCGAAAATAGCTTTCACCATTTTCTTGAAATATTTGTGAAATTGGCCTTTGCTCCTTTTCAACAAGAAGCTCATCCATATCCACATATTCAAAGCCAATATTCGCTGCTAGCGACCTCCCCAATGTCGATTTGCCCGATGAAGGCATTCCAATAAGATAGATATTTTGGTTAGAGTTTATCATTTTGTAGAAGAAAGTGCTTCTTCGATTTTAGTAACTTTTGGCAACTTATATCCCGACCATTTTCCTTTCACCACGCCGTCTTTCATTAGCCACAAAGTTGGGTTTACCCTGCCGATAGTTTTTAGTACTTTTTCGTCCCCAAAATAATAGGTTAAATTGAGGTCACTTTTTTTCATAAAAGCTTCAAAATCAGCCGCTCCTGTGGAAGTTAATAAGGCAACCGATTTGCCTTTTTTTACCAAAGAATCAGCCAATAATTTTATTTCTGGTAAGGCTTTTGCGTAGGGGTTTTTTATGTTTTGAATAATAAAAAACACCTTTTCGCCCTTAAACGATTCTTGCGTGAAGTCTCCTTCATTGTTCCAAATCGCATAATCGGTTATTTTAGGCTTTGCATCTTCATTCAATACTTCCATTGCTGTGTATTTCCAAGTCGTATCAGTTGGGTATTTGTCGAAAACTTTGTCCTCACCATTTTTAGTCATAGTATAGCTAAATTTCAATGGTTCCGATGGTTGCATTTGCTTTGGTACATTTTTGCCTACTGCATAAGCCCGAAAGTCGAAAAAAGGCTGCATATAATTGGTGTAAATACCCAATAAAATAGCTAACATGGTGGTAAAAAGCATGATTTGGCCCGTTTTTGTACTTTTAAAAACTTTTATTTGCCAAAGAATAATGAGTATAAAAACCAGTAAAACCATGTCCTTCCAAAAGCTCGTCCACGGTTCCAGATGCATAAAATCGCCGAAGCAACCGCAGTCGGTCACTTTATTGAAATAGGCCGAATAAAAAGTGAGAAAGCCAAAATAAATTACCACGGCCAGTAATATCCAAGCAGTAGCTTTTGGCTTATAACATAGTAAAAGTGCTATGCCCAACACCAGCTCCAGTGCACACATGAACACGCTCACGTAAATAGCATGCTCGCCAAACCAATCAAAGACACCAGCCAAAGCAGGCAAATCTTCTGCAAAAACATGGAAATATTCCTGCATTTTTATTTTGGTGCCCACAGGATCTTGCAACTTGATAAAACCTGAAAAGGCAAAAACAGCACCGACAAAAAAGCGTGAGAATTGGGCTAGGTATTTCATTTTTAAAATATTTTTTTTTGTTATTTTTTTTAAAATAGTACTTATAACTTTATGCTATTTATGTAAAAAATAAAACTATAGTTGTAATTTTTATTTTATGTTTCTCCTGAGCCGAGATTCTGTGTTATTATCCTAAAAAAATCTTAATTTTTTTTACCTTTGTTCTAAATCAGCCTAGAGCTAGATTCTAAAGAGTAGCAGCTTCTTTTAGTTGCACTCTTTTTTTGTTTTCATACCCGTCATCAAAAA
>JANMZR010000014.1:0-2635 GCA_031383555.1 Cytophagaceae bacterium
TTTTTGATCAGAAGAAATATTCCTTTAAATCGTCCAATGGCTCATTAAAATCGTCTGACATCCATACTTTTCCGATGCCACCCGCTCTCCTTTTTTTTGGTTGTTCTTTTTCGTCTTCTAAAAAAGTTACAATAACATTAATTTTGTTTTTTGTATTTGGTTTTTCTTTAAGAATTATTTGTCCATTTTCGAATGTTCCTCTGATTGCTAACATAATTATTAATTGCTTTTTGATAACTAAAATTAACTATTTATTTCCAATTTCAGTTACTTTCCGATGAATCATCGTCTGATTTGAAACTATTTTGGAGTAACCCCTTACATCATCACCCGACCAAGCATTGTTCATTTCACCATACGACCCAAATATGGGTGACATGAGGTCAAAATTTGACTCAACTCCAATCATATAGTATTGATATGGAGATAGTTGTACTTCCACAGTACCTGTTACATTGGTTTGAGTATCTTCTAAAAACATTTCCATATTTCGCATAACAGGTTCCAAAAATTGACCTTCATGAAGCAAAGTGCCATAGCTCTCGGCTATAGTTTGTTTCCAATAAAGTTGTTGTTTTGTTAAATTATGTTTTTCAAGTAAGTGATGTGCTTTTATTATTATCAAAGGTGCTGCAGCCTCGAAACCAACTCGACCTTTTATCCCTATTATTGTATCACCCACATGAATATCACGGCCAATGCCATAAGGCGAAGCAATTGATGATAATGCTCTTATGGCCTCAACTGGATTCATTTTTAAACCATTAATACCCGTAATTTCTCCTTTTTCAAAAGTTATTTTCACGCTTTCTGAACCTGTTTTAGTCACTTGCGTGGGCCAAGCAGTTTCTGGCAAATACCCGTTTGAGCTTAGGGTTTCTTTTCCGCCAACTGAGGTGCCCCAAAGTCCTTTATTGATGGAGTAAGCCGCTTTTGTCCAATCTCTCACTACGTTTTTAGCTTTTAAATATTCGATTTCAGCCTCACGAGATAGTTTCAAGTCACGAATTGGGGTAATTACCTCAACCTCAGGGCAAAGAATTCTAAAAACCACATCAAAACGTACTTGGTCATTTCCTGCTCCAGTACTTCCATGCGCAATTGCTCTGGCGCCTATTTTATTGGCGTATTCTGCAACGGCTGTAGCCTGAAATACCCTTTCAGCTGATACCGATAGAGGATAGGTGTTGTTTTTTAACACATTCCCATAAACCATATATCTGATGCATTCCGCATAGTATTTTTCAACTACATCTAAAACTATATGGCTTGTTACACCCAATTCAAAGGCTTTTTTTTCAATATCGACTAGCTCTTCTTTCGTAAAACCGCCGGTATCGACAATGGCTGAATGAACTTCAAAGCCACGGTCATCCATCAAATATTTCACACAAAAAGAGGTATCTAAGCCACCTGAAAATGCTAATAAAACTTTTGGTTTACTCATTTTTATTTATTTTAACGTGTCATAAGTATTTAGACACTAATATTTAACCTCAAATCAATAATTATCTTATGCGAATTCCACCACTTTGTGTCAGAGGACTTAGTTTAAGAAACATTTTTTCTTTAATATTTTTCAATCGTTCAACTACTTTCAAGTCTTTCAAGAAATTCCATTTCTCATGATTTTCTGCCTCTTCATTGCGTTCAATTTCAACTTGCTTCTCTTGATTTTCCTTTTCTAGCTTTTTCTTTTCCCATTCAGGTTTGAATATCATACCAGTACATAGGCAATGTTTTCGTTCTGTTCGAGTAAGTACATCATAGTTTACACAGCTTTTGCAGCCTTTCCAAAAGGCCTCATCTACAGGTAGTTCGCTAAAAGTTGTAGGTTCATAACCCAATTCAGAGTTTATTTTCATTACTGCCAATGAGGTGGTAATACCAATAATTTTCGCATCGGGAAACTTAGTTCTAGAAAGGTCAAAAGCTTTGGCTTTAATTGTTTTTGCTACTCCACTATTTCTAAAATTAGGATGCACGATCAATCCAGAATTGGCAACAAATTTGCCATGCTGCCATGTTTCAATATAGCAAAAGCCAACCCAGATACCTGCTTTTGTAAAGGCAATAATAGCTTTACCTTCTTCCATTTTTTGAACCAAATACTCGGGAGGTCTTTTGGCAATGCCAGTTCCTCTAGCCTTAGCACTTTCTTCCATTTGAAAGCTTATTTCCTTGGCATATTTGGCAAATTCTGATGAAGCAATTACGACTTCAATTTCTTCCATTTTCTTAATAAAAAAATTGTTTTAAAAAATTGATTTTTGCTGAAAAAATGAATCTGTCAGCAAGCAGAAATTAATATGAGATGAAGTAAAATTATTGCAAAATCGCAATATTTGTGTGGGTAATAAGGCTATCAGGCCCTACGAAAAAACCTATACCTTCGGCTGGGGCTTGGAAAAAATGGCTCGATGTAGATGAATTCGATCATTCTCAAATTGAGGTATATTTAAATTTTCTGCAAAGTTTAATAAAGAAAAAATAATGATGCAAGTAAAATCTTGTTTTTAATGGTTTTTTAATGATTTTAGTAGTTTTTTGGCTTGTTTTGTTTAAAATCTTTAAATTTTAATATTTAGGTTAGTTCATTTTTTTAATTTATTACTATTCGCATTTGGTTGAAACT
>JANMZR010000075.1:0-3264 GCA_031383555.1 Cytophagaceae bacterium
ATAAAATACTTCCCGACATCATGTCATGTCCACGTGGCTCATACATCAAGCTTTTTCTTATCCAATCGTAGTTTTTCAAAAAATCCTGCCGCTTTTCAGACATATTTTTACCTGCTAAAGCTGGCCCACCACCTGCCACTAACCTTACAGGATTACCACAAGTATGCGCATCGATACATTGAAATATTGCCGATTCTTCTCCCAAGGGCGAGGCAAGTGAACTGGCTTTTAATGCCTCGTAATCAGGTAGTTGGTAGGGTTGGGTGGGCATTTTAAAAAATTATTATTAAACTGTGCAATTTTATATTAGACAAGAGGACATAGCCCCTTGTATAAACATTGACATTAAATATCCTTAATAATTTGGTAATTTAGGTCGAGTTCGTATTCCTTCCTCAATTATACTTAAAACTTCGGCACGTTCTGCACCCACTAATGGCAACCTTGGCTCCCGCACCCACTCCGTTCCCAAGCCAGTGGCCACTTCAGCCAGCTTTATGTTTTGAACAAATTTGGTTGATACATCCAAATGCATCAGAGGGAACATCCAGCGATATATTTCCCTCGCCTCACTAACTCTTCCTTGCCTGGCTAATTCATAAATAGCCACCGTTTCTTTCGGAAAAGCATCCACTAAACCTGCAACCCAACAGTCTGCACCCATCAAAAGACTTTCCAAAGCTAGATCATCAACACCACAGCCAATTTTAAATCGACTTCCAAAAGTATTTATGATATCAGTCATATATCGAATATCACCCGTCGATTCTTTCATAGCTTCAAAGTGCTCATTTTCAGCTAGTTCTTTAAACATGGGTATTGAAATAAACGTTTTATAGGCTAGTGGATTGTTATAAAGCATCACAGGTAAATCAGTGGCATCGGCTACTTTATTAAGGTAATGTACCGCTTCTCGGTCGTCAGCTGGATATCGCATGGGTGGCAATAGCATAAACCCATCGGCACCAATTTTTTCGGCTTCTTTTGCAAATGAAACAGCGTTTTTTGTGACACATTCAGCAATGCACATTATAAGCGGGACACGATTATCAATAGCTTTTTTGGCGGAATCTAGTAGTTGTAATTTTTCATCGGTTGTCAATGTACCATTTTCACCCAAAGAGCCACATACGATAATTCCATGGACACCAGCCTCTATTTGGACCTTAATATTATTTGTAAAAGTTTGAATATCAAGGCTTTCATCCTTAAAAAAATTAGTAGTAACAGCGGGATACACCCCAATCCAATCTGGTTTCATAGTATAGTTTTGTTTAAAAATATAATCTCGGTCGGTACATGCTGTAGGTACACACCTCAAAGCGTGTATGTATATTCATTGCTGTAGGTACACGCCCAAAGCGTGCACCTACAGCAATGAAGGCGTTTACCAACAATAAAGAATAAAAATAATGAAAAATAATCGGTAGAGAAAATATTTACCAAAACGATGACTCAAAACCATAAAAAAAGACCTCAGAATATCTGAAGTCTTTTTTCCTAATTTAGTCTAGATAAAAGCTATTGCCTTTTTGCCTATCGCCTCTTTGCCTATTTCTATACTCTAAAATGTGAGAATGCTTTATTTGCATCTGCCATTCTATGCGTATCATCTTTTTTCTTAACGGCTGCACCCTCACCTTTGGCTGCACTCATTATTTCGTTCGCTAACCTGTCTGTCATAGTTTTATCTCCACGCTTACGAGCGTAAAGTATCATCCATTTCATGCCTACTGAAACTTTTCTATCAGGGCGAACTTCAGTTGGTACTTGGAATGTACTTCCACCAACTCTTCTACTTTTTACTTCAACTGATGGCATGATGTTATTCAATGCTTTTTTCCACATTTCCAATCCGTTTTCTTTGGTACGGTCCTCCACTTTGGCTAATGCATCGTAGAAAATTGTGAATGCAGTCGACTTTTTACCGTCGTACATCAAGTTGTTTACAAATTTTGTCACCAATACATCCTTAAATTTAGGATCTGGCAATACGTACCTTTTTTTAGGTTTTGACTTTCTCATTTTTTGTTTTTTTAATTTAAAAATCCAAATAAACATTGAATTTTTAAGAGATTTTAATCCGTAAATGGGTTTTAATTTTACCCAAATTCTGCCTTTGCTGGCATACTACAGATTTTAATTAATTTAACTTAAACTACCGAATAGAAATTCCGAAATTCGAAATCTCAAATCCGAAATCTATTTCTTACCCTTACCTTTTGTTGGTGCTGCTACTTGGCCTGGCTTAGGACGTTTTGCACCATATTTTGAACGAGCTCTCAATCGGCCAGAAACACCGGCTGTATCCAAAGCGCCTCGGATAATATGGTAACGAACTCCTGGAAGGTCCTTAACTCTACCGCCACGAATCAATACGATTGAGTGCTCTTGTAGGTTGTGGCCTTCGCCTGGAATGTAGGCATTCACCTCTTTTTGGTTGGTAAGCCTTACACGAGCCACTTTACGCATGGCCGAGTTGGGCTTTTTAGGAGTGGTCGTATACACACGAGTACAAACCCCACGGCGCTGCGGACATGAGTCCAAAGCGGGAGATTTTGACTTGTAGGTAAGCGCCTCACGTCCTTTTCTTACTAATTGTTGAATAGTAGGCATGAATTATTATTTATTTTGAATTATTAATACGCTGTAAAACAATTGAATACATTGATTATTGTGGCCAATCTATAGAAACCACAAAACCGTTCAAATACAATCGGGGTGCAAAATTAATGAATCCTCTTGACAATCAAAAGAATATCATTAAAAAATGTATAAAAAAAATATGGATTTGGAGCAGAATTTGGTCGACTATTTACTAGCTTGGTACCCGCTATCCATTCCTATGCCCAACCTAGCTAATGCCTTTCAATGGGCATATCCATTGCTATCGGGGCTAGGAAATTATTTTTTGGCCCTTTCAAACTTTTTTAAATGTGAATTAATAAAGTTTTTTTCGAAATATAATGGCTTTTCTTTTATGTCAACCTAATCAATTCCCACACGCCTTTAGGTTGTGGTTCAAAAAAAACTCTTATTCTCTTAACCTCTTTGTTAAAAAAAGATATTACTCTTGAATCCTCTTACTTTTGCCTAAAGAAACATTGAATTGGCACACCCGAAAAATCGAAATGATCACGAAGGCGATTTTCCAAAAACCTTTCATACGGCTCTTTAATATATTGTGGTAAATTACAGAAAAACAAAAAGGTTGGAATCTGAGCAGGCACCTGAGTAATATATTTTATTTTTATGAACTTCCCT